>JBGVQH010000076.1:0-3080 GCA_045127475.1 Candidatus Scatosoma sp. | reverse complement strand
CGCGGTATACCACCAACGTTTCCTGCGTTTCCGAATGTTTCGCAATCGCAATCACTTCGTATTCCTTACCTTTAAAATGACGGTATTTCCCGATTTTTATCTCTTCCATACTGCCCCCTTTTTTTGCTTAAATTATACCACGCCTTATACCGCTTTGCAATACAGCCAAATAAAAAAGGCAAAAAATTATACAAAAATGTAATTTTTCGACACAAAATAATAGCTTTTTTATGCAAAAAGGTATATAATGTTGCCGTTTGAGTGCCCGAGCGGCGCTCAAACAAAAATTATATCAAGGAAAAAAGTATGAAAGCGCACACGGCGAATCCAAAACACCCCCATCATTTTCATATCGGCTTGTTTTTACACGACCGCGTTTTGCCCTTTGTCAAGAAAAACGCCGTACTGTTAATCGCCCTTTGCGCCGCCTTGATTACCGCCTGTATCGTAAAACCCAGCAAAGCGTATCTTGACTATTTCGACTGGAAAACGCTGACCTGTTTGTTCTGCGTATTGGCGGTGGTTTGCGCCTTGAAAAACATTCGGTTTTTCTTCTTTTTGGCACAGAAAATCGTGCGCACCTTTAAAAACGCACGCGCCTGCGTTCTTGCCCTTGCATACGTAACCTTTATCGGCTCGATGCTGATTGCCAACGACATGGCGCTTTTGACCTTTTTGCCCCTTGGGTATTTCGTACTCTCGTCCACGGGCAAGAAAAAATACATGGCTTTTACCTTTATTATGCAGAATATCGCGGCGAATCTGGGCGGTATGCTTACCCCGTTCGGTAATCCGCAAAACCTTTATCTTTACAACGAATTTTCTATCCCTACGGGCGAATTTATGCTGATTATACTACCCCCGTTCGCTATTTCAGTGTCGCTTATCACGGCGAGCTGTTTCCTGTTCGTAAAAAAAGAAACGCTGACCATCGAGGAAGAAAAAATCACCCTGCCCGTTTGGCGAACGGTTATCTACGGCATACTGTTTGCGTTGTCGATTGTCATTGTCTTTCGCGTAATCCCCTTTTGGATTGGGCTAATCGTAATCCCCATAGCCCTTTTGTTTTTGGATAAAAAGGCACTTGGCAAGGTCGATTACGGACTGCTTTTAACCTTTATGGCGTTTTTCGTCTTTTCGGGAAATATGGCGCGTATCCCTGCGGTACAACGCATTTTTGGCAAGTTAATGCACAAAAACGCGCTGCCTGTGTCCACCCTTTCCTGCCAAGTTATCAGCAACGTACCCTCGGCGATTTTATTATCGCAGTTCACCGAAAATTACAAGGCGTTATTGCTCGGCGTGAATATCGGCGGCTGCGGTACGCTGATTTCGTCGCTTGCCAGCCTGATTACTTTCCGCGAATACACGGCGCACAACCCCCATGGTACAAAGAAGTATATCCTGCTGTTCTCGGCGTTCAACTTTGCATTTTTGGGGATATTGCTGGGTGTTTGTTTCCTATTGAAAATGTAATCTTTTATAAACTAAAACACCCGATTGCCGTATTCGGCAATCGGGTGTTTTTTGTTTTTCTTATTTGTCGCCAAGACATTTAACAAGCACAGCTTTTTGCGCATGCAATCTATTTTCTGCCTCGTCAAAGAGTTCTGCCGCGTGTGCCTCGAACACTTCCGCCGTAATCTCTTCGCCGCGGTGCGCGGGCAAGCAGTGCAATACCATCGCTTTTTCGTTTGCCACTTTCATAACGTCCGCGTTGATTTGGTAATTTTTGAAAATCTTTTTGCGTTCTTCCGCCTCGCTTTCCTGTCCCATGGACGCCCAAACGTCGGTATACAGTACGTCCGCACCCTGCGCCGCCGCTAACACGTCGTCCGTGCAGATAAATTTGCCGTTTTCTTTCGCCCAAGCCATAATCTCCGCGTCGGGCTCGTAGCCCTTAGGGCAAGCCACCGCAACTTCCATACCCATCTTGATACCGCCGACGATCAACGAGTTGGTCATATTGTTTCCGTCGCCGATATAGCAAAGCTTGTTGCCCGCACACGCGCCCTTGTATTCGCGAATGGTCATAAGGTCGGCAAGCACTTGGCAAGGGTGGCAATAATCCGTCAAACCGTTGATGATGGGGATAGAACCGTAGGTCGCCAAATCCTCTACTTCCTTTTGCGCAAACGTACGAATCATAATCCCGTCGAGATAGCGCGAGAGTACGCGCGCCGTATCCTCTACGGGTTCGCCTCTGCCGATTTGCAAATCGCGGGAGCTTAAGAACAACGCGCTGCCGCCGAGGTCGTACATACCTACTTCAAAAGACACACGCGTACGGGTGGACGATTTAGAAAAAATCATACCCAAGGTTTTGCCCTTCAAAAGGTGATGCTCAATGCCGTTTTTCTTTTCAAATTTCAGTTGGTCCGCAAGGTTCAAAATCTCGGTGATTTCCTTTGTGGATAAATCCATAAGTTTTAACAAATGTTTCATTTTTCAATCTCCTCTTTCAAAATTTCGATCGCTTTTTTCAGCGCTTCGAAAGGTATATTCAAGGCGGGCAGCAGCCGCACCTTATTTTTCGCTTTAATAACGAGCACCCCGCGCGCCATGCAGTTTTTAATGATTTCAGACGCGTCCTTTTCCGTTTCCACGCCAATCATTAAGCCCATGCCCGTTACGCTCTTTACGCCCTTTGCCGCGCCAAGCGTTTCAAAAATATACGCGCTCTTTTCTTTGACTTCTGCAAGCAGCTTATCGTCAATGCGTTGCAAAATGCTGCGTGCGCCCGCGCATGCCACGGGGTTTCCGCCGAACGTCGAGCCGTTCAAGCCCGCGGTAAAAAGCGTTTCCGCCCTTTCGCCGAGCATAGTCGCCCCAATCGGCAAACCGCCGCCCAAGCCCTTTGCCGTCGTCACCACGTCGGGGGTAATGCCGTATGCCTCAAACGCATACAAACTACCCGTTCTGCCGTTGCCCGTCTGCACTTCGTCTACAATCAATAAGAGATCGTTTTCTTTTGCCAGCTTTGCCACCTGTTGCACGTAATTTGCATCAAGCGCAGTTACGCCCCCCTCGCCTTGGACGAGCTCTATCATAATACCGCAACAGATGTGCGCCTTGACAAG
>JBGVQH010000075.1:0-16209 GCA_045127475.1 Candidatus Scatosoma sp. | reverse complement strand
AAATTCATAACGTTCAAAAGGGCGACTGCGCAGGTGGTCAACCACCTTACGGGTTGAAAATAGTAAACAAACAGTATGAAATCAACGAAGATGAAGCCCCTGCCGTAAGGTTAATCTTCTCTATGACCGCCAAGCGGACATAGTTATCAAAAAGTTATCGAAAAATTAGACAAACAAGGCTATAAGACAAGACAAGGTAAGAAGTTCACCATTTCAACGTTGAAGTCTATGCTTGAAAATGAAAAGTATTACGGCACTTACATTTACAATCGTGAAAACGGTAAACGTAAGAAAAACCGTGTACTTCTTGAGCATTTTGACGAGGTGCGTAACGAAACGGCGATACCTGCCATCATAACAAAGGCACAGTTCGACAAAGTAAGAGCAATCCTTGAAGCAAGAAAGTCTTGTAGACCACACCAAAACGCTAACCCCGAATACTTCCTAACGGGATTCGTGCAATGTAAATCGTGCGGATCGTCGATGAGCGGTATGGCGAATAGTGGCGGACGTGGAAACGGTCGTATTCGTTCGTATGCTTGTCCTAACCACGGTTCAAGACGTGATAAGGTATGCAAGACAAAAAAAGTCAACGCTGTATATCTTGAAACGGTCGTGAAAAAAGTGCTTACGGATGAAGTGAACGCATACCTGTATGCCACAAATGCCAAAGATACGGTGTTTAGTCTATTAAAAAAACGCACTCTCAATGAAGCCAAATCAACGCAACAACATATCGACAGGCTTGAAGACCATATTAACGGTTTAATCAACCAACTTGCAAATACAGGCAACAAGGCGATTGCGGAACGTTGCGAGGCAAAAGCAAGCGAATCTATCGGCTATCAAGAGCAACATAAAACAAGGCTCGCCGAGTTGAACACTTTGCTATCCCGTATCGACGAAATCGAAGCGAAATTCAAGGCGAAAACAACCGAATTAACGGTGGATGATTTGTTTACGTCCAACGAATTTGCTCGTGAACTCGTTGGGATATTCATTGAAAAAATCATCGTTGACGATACTAACGATGACATCGAAATAATATTAAAAAATTAAAAGGAAGGAGATAACTTATGAGAAAATTGATTGAAGAAACTTTTGAAAAAAATGGTGTATATATGGGTGGATTGAACAATACGCTTGGCTTTGATATTTGGCGGAGCGGATTATGAGGCAACATTTGAATATTACGAAGGTATGTTCGATGATATGAGCGTAAGAGATATGGCGATGTTGGATGACTTCTTCCCTGACCTTGACGAATGGCTCTATTACGAAAGTATGGGCTATATCGACCCACGTGTTAGCAAGTTGTTAAAAAACGTTGATATGATATCTGAAGATGATATGGAAGATATGCTGAAAATTCAAGAGGCTTGGAAAGAAAACCGTGAAACGTTTGAAACGAAATTCAAGAAAATCAACCAACAATTAGTCGATGCGTTTCAATATTTGAACGACAGGTATCTTGAACTGGACGACTTCATTGACTTTTTAGAGACAATCGCCATAGAAAACGACGGAAGTAAAGCTACGGTTTCTTCTCCTTACGGGACATTAACATATACTCGGATTCGGGAAAGATGACACAATCACATTAGTCGGCACATATATCGAAGACTTGATTAAAAACGAAGATATCTTCATAGATGAGTTTGAACTATGGGATTACGAATTTATGCTTGCTCTCGGTTCAAAATTCGGTGATTAAATACAACGCGCATAGCTCGGAAAAGGGCTATGCGCTCTTTTTATGCAAAAAACAAAGGAGAATACAGGAAATGGTACAGTTAGAAGGCGTTGCCTATGCTCGGTATTCATCCGACAGGCAACAAGAATCAAGTATCGTCGTACAACTCGCGGAAATACGGCGATTTTGCGAACGGCACAATATCCACTTGCGCCACGAATACGTAGACGAAGCGCAAACGGGTACAAGCGCAAACCGAAAGAGTTTCCAAGAAATGATAAAGGATGCACAAAAACGGGAGTTTCGCTTTGTTATCGTACACCGTATGGATAGATGGGCGCGAAACGTAGACGACGCAAGACACTACAAAAAATACCTGCGGAAATACGGAATCAAGGTTGTAAGCACCATAGAAGAATTCGACGAAACGCCCGAAGGCGAGTTCTTCGAGTTAATGTCGATGGGTATGGCTGAACTGTACTCTAAAAAACTTGCGCGAGAATGTCGGGCAGGTTTACTTGCGAACGCAAGAGAAGGAAAGGCTCTCGGCGGTATGCCCCTGCTCGGCTACAAGGTGCAAAACAAAAGGTACGTGATAGAAGAAACGGAAGCGGAAGCCGTGCGCCTTATCTTCGACTTATTCTTGAAGGGCTACGGCTACGTTCAAATCCGCAAGTATCTCTGCGAAAACGGCTATCGACGGGCAGACGGCAGGGAATACACAGCACACCTATACGATATACTGCGGAATCGAAAGTATATCGGGGAATACTCGTTCAACGTGGAAGCGGAAAAAGACGAACGCGGAATACGAAATAAGCACAAGTGTAAGCCCGAATCGGAAATAATACGAATCCCCGATGGTATGCCCCGTATCATAGACGACGAAACGTTCTTCAAGGTACAGGCAAAAATGGACGAACGCAAGCAACGGCGAATCTCTTTCAACCCGAACGGCAAGTACCTATTCGCAGGGTTGATGAAGTGCGGTTGTTGCGGTAAGGCGGTATGCGGTGGTGTAAGGTACAACCAAAAAGAAAAGCATATCGGCGTACCACACTACCATTGCAACGGACGAGAAAAAACGTGTACAACAACCCCTACAAACGCGGAATACTTCGAGGCATACGTTCATCGGCTCTTAACGTGGTGCTTGTTTAAAAAGGAAAATCGGCAAAAACTGATAGACCTTGTCCGCATAGCATACGTCAAGGCTTACGAAAAACTGCAAGGTGAATATAGTGCCTTGTTAGATGAAATCGAAGAAAAAGAAAGGCTTATCAATGAAAACTGCCTGAAAGAAACGGAAGAAGAAATGAAAGCCCTGCGCAAATATCTTGAACAAGAAAACCACCAAATCCGATGGGAAGCAAACGAACTTACACGGCAAGCGGAACTCTTGAACGAGAGAATTTCTATGTACCCTGCGTTCAAGCCTAAACGCATAATGCGAATGGCGGACACTTACCTACAAAGGTTGACGTCAACGGATGAAAAAGTCCTGCGAGAAACCTATCGGGAAATCATACACCTAATCACTATGGATAATAACGAAATCCGCATAACGTTCAACCTGCAACGCCTACTTGACGGGTTTGAACCCGTACCTGCTACCGTGATAGAAGTGCGAAACTATATCGCCCACCCGAACAAACACGACCGACAATCGCTCGAATTTTGCGAGTTGAAAGTCCAAATTTGACGGGCAAAAAAGCGGAAGCGAGTACGAAATTAAGGTGCTATAAGCAGTCGGGCAAAGCATAGAAAAATACCCAAAAACACCCTGAAATCCCCGAAAAATGGGTAAAAATATGGGTTTTGATACCCGTGGAAGTGTGCAGACTACGCCCCCTTTCACCTGCTCCAAAAAGAAAAGCACCCTTTGTGGGTGCTTTTGTTTTTGGAAGATAAAGAGTGTTATGACGAGAGTCGAGGGTGGAGCCGCGAGTGGGAACGAGCGCTTTGCCTTACGTGGTTGGAATATCGTTTACTATTTAGGCAAAGTCGGCAATTGATAATTGCCGAGCGGGGCGCGCTGCCAAAAGCGCGACTCTCGTCACCTGCTCCAAAAAGAAAAACGCTCTGTCAGGAGTGCGTTTGTCTTTTAACTTAAATCGCAAAAGGGATCTTTTACTTTTGTCTTTATTATTTCACGCAACGTTTTTGTGCCTGCCATTGCATTAAATAACATAAAGCTCCCCTTTTTTGTTTTGACCCGTAAATTACCGATTTCGGTAAAACTTATGATTTCGCTGAATTTATAAACTTTCGGCTTGCTTAATACTTTTTTGACATGAATTTCTTTATCGTTGTATATGGCTTGCGTGAACATAAAATATAAAACCACATTATCAAACAGCAAGGGAATCCACCAAAAAACAATAGCTTTAATATAAGGAAACCTAAAAACGTTTGTAATTAAATTAGGGCACGCAAATATAATAATCCCTATCGAATCCACAAAGATTATTAACGCAATAAATACTCCTACCGTTTTGTTGTTCAGCCTAACGTATCTGAGCTGTTTTGCTTTTTCTTCATCCTCCAACTCTTCCTTTTTGAACTTTGGATATAAATATCTTACTACCATTTGAGCAGAAAATGCAGCCAAAGACATTGACACTATATTAAGAAGAATTTCTATCGGTTTCATAAATTGCTCCTTGCCTGATTGCTTATAAATTTTTACGGTTGTGCTATTCTTATAGTTTTTTTAAAAAAGACCCTCTATTGATTTGATAATAGAGGGTCTTTTTTAATCATTCAGCTATTTTTGCCCTAAAAACCGCTTAGTTTCTAGGGTTTTTAATATTCGCCTGTGCAGCCGACAATCTTGCGATGGGCACACGGTAAGGCGAGCAGGAAACGTAGCTAAGACCGATTTCGTGGCAGAACTCGATAGACGAAGGATCGCCGCCGTGTTCGCCGCAGATGCCAAGGTGCATGTTAGGACGAACCGCTTTACCGCCGTCAACTGCCATCTTCATCAGCTTACCAACGCCCGTCGTATCCAATCTTGCGAACGGATCGGATTCGTAAATCTTGTTTGCATAGTATGCAGGCAAGAACTTACCAGCATCATCACGGGAGAAACCGAACGCCATCTGCGTCAAGTCGTTCGTACCAAAGCAGAAGAATTCTGCTTCTTTTGCGATATCTTCCGCTGTCAAGCATGCACGGGGAATTTCAATCATCGTACCAACTTCGTAGGTAAGCGCAACACCAGATGCTGCGATAACTTCATCAGCCGTCTTCACAACGATATCTTTAACGAACTTCAATTCTTTCGTTTCGCCCGTCAAAGGAATCATGATTTCGGGGATAAGCTTCCAATCGGGGTGTTTCTTAACCACGTTGATAGCCGCCTTGATAACCGCCTTCGTCTGCATAACTGCGATTTCGGGATAGGTTACGGACAAACGGCAACCACGGTGCCCCATCATGGGGTTGAATTCGTGCAAGCCTGCGATAATGTCCTTAATCTGCGCAACCGTCTTACCCTGCGCCGCCGCCAAAGCCGCGATATCTTCTTCGCTGGTAGGAACGAATTCGTGCAGAGGGGGATCGAGGAAACGAATGGTTACGGGGTAACCGCCGAGTGCCTCGAACAAGCCTTCAAAGTCAGCCTGCTGCATAGGTTCAATCTTTGCAAGTGCTGCTTCTCTTTCTGCAACCGTATCAGAACAAATCATTTCGCGGAATGCACCGATTCTGGAAGGGTCGAAGAACATGTGTTCCGTACGGCAAAGGCCGATACCCTGCGCACCGAACGCAACTGCCTGTTTTGCATCTTCAGGGCTGTCCGCATTCGTTCTGATGCCGAGCGCCTTAAACTTGTCAGCAAGTGCCATAATTCTGCCGAAGTAACCGGAGTTGGGATCAGCAGGAACCGTCTTAATCATCGTATCGTAGATGTTACCCGTCGAGCCGTCCAAGGAAAGCGCGTCGCCTTCGCGGAAGGTCTTACCAGCAAGTTCGAAGTATTTTTCTTCTTCGTGCATCTTGATATCGCCACAACCAGATACGCAGCACGTACCCATACCACGCGCAACAACTGCTGCGTGCGAGGTCATACCGCCACGAACGGTCAAGATACCTTTTGCATATTTCATACCTTCGATATCTTCAGGGGACGTTTCCAAGCGAACGAGGATAACGTTTTCGCCCTTCTTGCCTTCAATAACCGCGTCTTCTGCCGTAAATACGATTTTACCAGCAGCTGCGCCAGGAGATGCCGCCAACCCTTTACCAACTACGTTGTTCTTGTCTGCGTCTTTAAGCGCCTTTGCGTCGAACTGCGGGTGAAGGAGCATGTCGAGGCTCTTCGCGTCGATTTGCATAACTGCTTCCTGTTCGGTGATCATGCCCTCGTCGATAAGGTCGCAAGCAATCTTGATAGCCGCCGCAGCCGTTCTCTTACCATTACGGGTCTGAAGCATGTAAAGCTTTCTGTCCTGAATGGTGAATTCCATATCCTGCATATCGCGGTAATGGTTTTCGAGAATATTGCAAACTTTCAAGAACTGTTCGTAAACTTCGGGGAACACTTCTTTCATCTGTGCGATGGGCATCGGGGTACGAACGCCTGCAACAACGTCTTCGCCTTGTGCATTGGTCAAGAATTCACCCATCAAGCCCTTTTCACCCGTAGCAGGGTCGCGCGTGAACGCAACACCCGTACCGGACGTTTCGCCCATGTTACCGAACGCCATCATCTGTACGTTAACCGCCGTACCCCAGCTGTAAGGGATATCGTGGTCCATACGATAGATGTTCGCACGGGGGTTGTCCCAAGAACGGAATACTGCCTTAACTGCCTCGAAGAGCTGTTCTTTCGGGTCGGTAGGGAAATCCTTACCAAGCTGTGCCTTGTATTCTGCCTTGAACTGGTTAGCAAGTTCTTTGAGGTCGTCCGCCGTCAATTCAACGTCCTGCGTAACGCCTTTCTTTTCTTTCATTTCGTCGATGAGCTTTTCAAAATACTTCTTGCCAACTTCCATAACGACGTCCGAGAACATCTGGATAAAGCGGCGGTAGCAGTCCCAAGCCCAACGGGGATTACCCGATTTTGCTGCAATCGTTTCAACAACTTCTTCGTTCAAACCAAGGTTCAAAATCGTGTCCATCATGCCGGGCATGGATGCACGCGCACCCGAACGAACGGATACGAGCAAGGGGTTTTCCTTGTCGCCGAATTTCATGCCGCAGATGTTTTCCATCTTTTCGATGTATTCCATGATTTCTGCTTGGATACCTTCGTTGATCTTTCTGCCGTCCTCATAATACTGCGTACAAGCCTCGGTAGAAATCGTAAAGCCCTGGGGAACGGGAAGACCGATATTGGTCATTTCCGCAAGGTTTGCGCCCTTACCGCCGAGAATGTCGCGCATCTTCGCGTTGCCTTCCGTGAAGAGATAGCAATACTTCTTTGCCATAATGTTTATTTCCTCCAAATTGATTTTTTTCGTGTTTGTAATTGCCGAAAACCGCAAAAAAGCCCCCGCCCGCCTCGTTTTCCCGAGCTTCGGGCGCAGAAAAAAAGACTATGCGGTTTTTAGCCATATTCCATTTTAATATAAAATGCAAGAAATATCAAGTCTTTGACGCGCACTTTTGGATATTTTTTTCTTTTTTGTGGTATTTTTTCGCAAAATAAAAAAGTTCTCTGCAAAAGCGGGCAGAGAACTTTTTTATTTTTACATTATTCGCCGTCGGTCTCTTCGTATTTTTTTGCAACAATTTTATTCGCAATCGCAACGCCAAGATGGATTACCGTGAACACAATCGCCAAAATCGACAACGCGTACTTCGCTTTTAAGCTAGTTACATAAACAGGCTTCGTCGTTTTCGCAATCAACGCCGCCTCTTTCCAGATTAAGATACAGCAAATCAAAACCCCGATAGAAAGTGCCGCCGATATGATGGGCGACGCAATCTCCGTTTTACGGCTTTCGCCGAGCAGATTACGCACACCTTTAAATACCGCCAACAACGCAAAGACAATAGCAACGAGCGCCAACGCCGTACCGATAATACCGAGTACCGAAATCATATTCATCTCGAAATTCAGCTTGGTATTTCCGCTGTACACAATGCCGAATAACCCTAATGCAAGCGCGCTAATCATACCAGGCGTACCGCTTACGTCTACGTCTATGTATGCCGTGTCCACAAGGATTTTCATGCCCACGTTTCTAACCATAAAGAATGCAACCAACCCGAACACGATATAAATTATGCTGCGTACTACGCGGACGATAAAGGCTTTTTCTTTGAATTTTTCCAAATCTCCGACAACCACGCAAGCCGTCATCAACACCAACGCAACAAAACAAATCACCAAGCCCGCCGTCGTTGCATCGTTATAGCCGATTGCTATCCCGTCGCTTTTGCCTGCGCCGAAGGGATACAACAATGCCGCGCCCAAGATATAGCTAAACGCCGTCCAAAGCACCATGCTGATAGGCGAACGGGTTTCCTTTCCGCATAAAGCACGCACGGAACGCCATACTGCCAACCCGAAGAAGGTCGCTACGCTTACTAAGGTCGCCGCTGCAATAATACAACCCGTAATCGTTTCAAAATACATCAACGCATTCACCGCGCCTTTAAAACCGCCGCCTTGCGCAACGTATTCTGCTTTTGCCGATTTCATTTCTTTAAAGGAATCGCCGAAATAATAGAAAATACTCTTTTCTTCGCCCTCAAAGCCGATAAAGAACATAAAGATAAACGCCGTCAACGCCGCAAACAGACCGAGGGAAGTCGCCACAATACGCATTATCCCCTTATACGTGTCGCCGTTATGTACCTTTGCGTTGCATTTTTTAGACGGTTTTGTCTGCAAGGATTTTACTCCGCACTGCGGGCAAAACACCCCGTCGTGCTCCACACCGCAAACCTTACAAACGGCTTTTCCGTCTATCCTCGCGCCACAATAAATACAGTATTTGTATTCCTGCTCGTTCAGATCTCCGCAAATAGGACAAACCTTTTTGCCGTCTACACGTTCCCCGCAGTTATGGCAGTACACCGCCCCGTCCGCTGCGGGAGTTCCACATTTTTTACAATCCATAAAAAGCCTCCTTGCATTTTTATCTGTTCTATTTTTAACTATTTCTACTTTCTCTTGAAAAACGTTCTCTATCGGCTCTCCTGCGGCTATACGGAAAAAATCCTCCGTCTTAATATTGTACAACACGCAAATCGTACGAAGAGCGTGAATATCAGGCTGGTTAACGCCGTTCTCCCATTTGCTGAGCGCATGATGAGAAACTCCTATTTTCTCGGCAATCTCTCGCTGTGTATATTTAAAATGTATGCGTAACAGCTTTAGAGCCAGTCCGTAATCTTCCATGATTCCCTCTTCGTTTATTTTTCTATAGTATAACAAATACCGCCCGTTCTTGCAAGCCCTTTTTTTGATTTTTTTATATTGAAAATGTAGACAATTTGGAAATCCTTGTTTCGCCCTTGCAAAAAGCAAAAATCGCCAAATCGTCTACTTAGGGAATTTTTGCTTTTTAAAACACGAAAACCGCCCTTTCGCGTGGTTTTCTTAGGGTAGCAACGCCACTTTATAACATTGTGAAGAACGCTTTTGTGCCGCTGAGCAGTTTTTCGTCCAGTTTCCAGTTCCCGTTTTCGTACAAAAGACCGAATTTGCATTCTTTTGCAGCCTCAAACAAGTCCTCGCCGTCATAGCCGACAATCTTATCCGACAAATCGTCCAAAATGCGTTTCGCCTCGGGGGTAAAGCGCGAAGTCGTGATAAAAATGCCCCGACAATGCTGTTTGCCCTCCTTGGCTTGGCGGCAGGCGCACGCGCCGATAAATTGTTGGAGCAGCGTTTCGCCGACTACCCACAGGCGTTCATCCCCTTTTTCGGGGTTCCAGTTTTTCGCCTGTATGTAGATGGTTTCCCGAAAACCGAGCTTATCCGTCAGTTCAATTTCGCCGTCGATACCGCCGTCATGACCGCCGCCGCTGATTTTCAGCCCTTCCAACCGTCTGCCATTTTTCATGGAATACCGCTCTAACAAGTACACCGCGTAATATTCAAAATAATCGCCGCCGAGCGAACGGAGCTTTTTCAGGAAATTTTCACACAGCTTTTCATCTGCGGTCAGAGGTCTTTGCAGCACCTTTTTCACCGTCTTTAAGACACGGGTGGGGCGGTTTGCCTCTATTTTGATCGCCGTTGGCTTGTTTTCCACAGGTTTTTGAACGGGTTTTTCTCCCGTCTTTTGGACGGGTTTTTCCGTCTTTCCCTCTTGCGCCTTTTGGGGCTTTGCGCCAAACAAAAAGCTCATATCCACCACGCTCTTTTCCACGATTTCCGCCTTTGGTTTGACGGCAGGCGGATTTTCGATAACGGGCGTTTCCTGTTTTTCTTGTTTTCTCCCCTCTTCTTTTACCTCTTCAACGGTTTCTTCCGCCTTTGCCTTGGGCTTTCTGCCCCGCTTTTTGGGCACGGGCTTTTCCTCGGTTTGTTCTTCCTTTTCAGGGATAGGCTCGGGCGCGGTTTCAGGCGTAATCGGTGCTACGGGTGCAATCGGTTGTAAGGGCGCAGCAGGTAAAGGCTCAGCCTTTTCTTCCTTTTTCGCGCGCGTCTTTCTCGCCTTTTTAACGGGCGTTTCTTGGGCGTTTTCCTCTGCCTTGACTTCTTCCTTTACCGTCGCCGTTTCTTCCGTTTTTACCGTCTTTTTCGCCCTTGTTTTCGTCGTTTTCTTTTCCGTTTTTTCCTGTATTTTTTCGGGTGTGGGCACAACCCCGCGCGCTTTCAACGCGTACATGCCCCCGTCGTAACCCACGTCGCTCTCTTTTTTCATAATGTCGAGTACAGAGCCGATCCGTCCGTTGACGTCGTTGACGTTATCGCCGCCAAAACGCTGGGTATACAGTTTTGCAGCCTCTTCAATCAGTTCGTTGTGTTTCAGCGGTTTTATCGCCAAAATTTCCCGTATTACGTTTTTTGCCGCGTCCTTTTTCTCGGCACGCGTAACCGCTACGGGCGTTTCTTTTTTCGTTGTTCTTGCCATAATTCTTTCCTTATTTTATTCTTCATACAAACGGATAAATTCGCCCAAATTGACAAATTTTTCTTCCGTCTTTTCAGACAAAAACGCCTTTACGAGGCGCAGAGCGCGTTTTCTGCCCCCAGCCGTCGCATTTTCGTCATAGTGTAACCCAGCGCATTTGCGCAAGGTGTGATAGGTACATACGCTCGCCCGTTCCCCCCGCTCGCAACGGTCGTACGTTGTAAATTTTCCGTCCGAAAAATCGAACCAAAGCGTGTTTGAAAGTTCCCCGTCCTGTTCTTCAAAAAAACTAAGGTCTAAGGGATAACCGCTTTCGCGCAAAGCAATCAAGATAAAGGAAATCAGCGTTTCCGCGCTGTCTTCCCCCGAAAGCGATAACCCCTTTAAACACTCGATTAAGCCGATAAAAAGCCCGTCGTACTCTTCGTTCTCCATTAAAATAGACAGGCAAACCTCAGTTGCCGCACAGGCGGCATAGAAACGGTCGATGTCGTTGCGGAGAGAAAAAAAGCTCTCGTGCAGGTATGCCCCCGTAACCGTATACCTGCCCCCCTTTTCCGCCAAAACGTATTCCGCAAAGCAAAAGGGCTGCGCGGAAAAGGCAAGCTTTGCTTTGGGCTTTTTTACCCCGCGGATACCCGCCGTAATTTTGCCAAGCGACGGGGAAAAAAGCGTAAGCAATTTGTCGTTGTCTTTGTAATCGATTGATTGCAATACGATTGCGTCCGTTTTTATCTCCATAGCCCTTTCCTTTGTTTTCGTTTGCCCTATCTTCGTATTAAATCGTAATAGAGCATGTAATAGCTGATACTGCCCGTTTGTTCAAAGAGTTTCCATGCCATTTTTGCCGCTTCGTTTTCCCCTTGCTTATCGTGCATACTTTTCGCCCCCTAAGCTTAGTTTGGGGAAAGGAATGGCGTTTTATGCGGCGCGGGAACGTTAGGGAAATGATTTGAACGCTCTGCGTTCATGAATTGGTTTACGCCACGAATTGAAAATCTGCGATTTTCATGAATTGCCGACTCTGTCGGCATTATTGTAATATTTCCACAATGCAAAACAACATTTTGCAATTCATGTCCCTTTGGGGCAATTCATGTTTATAAAACAATTCATGCGGCTTAGCCGCAATTCATTGTTATACGTCGCTCTTCAAATCTTCGTATCCGTATTCGCGCAGCATATTAGGACGATCGCGCCAGTCCTCTTTCACCTTGACGTAGGTCGTCAAAAATACCTTTGCCCCCAAGAATTTTTCCATATCTTGGCGAGCAAACGAGGAAACCTCTTTAATCGCTCTGCCCTGCTTGCCGATTAAAATCGCCTTGTGGTTAGCACGCTCGCAAACGATATCCAAATTGACCTCGTAAACGCCGTTGTCGTTCCTTTGGAAGGTGTTGATGACGATGGCGATACCGTGCGGAATTTCCTTGTCGAATTTAAGCAAAATCTTTTCGCGCATAATTTCGGAAATCATAAATTTTTCGCTCTTGTCCGACACGATATCCTGCTCGAATACCTTATCTCCCTCGGGCATTTTATCCGCAAGGAATTGTTTCAGATTGCGTACGTTCGTCCCCTTTCGCGCTGAAACGGGGAATACGTCCACGTCCATATCCGCGTCCGAAAATTTTGCCATATCTAGGGGGATATTCTCTTTGGGCATGATGTCGATTTTCGTGTACGCTACCGCCATCGGGATATTCAAGGCTTTGTATTTGCGTATCAAATCAAAATCCTCTTCCCCGATTCCGTCGTGTCCGTCCAAAACGTACAGGATAAAATCTACCGAGCGCGCACTAGTTTCCGTCGTACGCATCATCATATCGGTCAGGGCGTTGTGGGCTTTGTAAATCCCGGGCGTATCCACGAAGACGATTTGATACTCCTCTTCCGTGAGCACCCCCAAAATCCGATCCCGTGTCGTCTGGGGCTTGGGGGAAACGATAGACACTTTTTCCCCGACCATTACGTTGATGAGCGTGCTTTTCCCGGCGTTTGCTCTACCGATTACCGCTACGTATCCGCTTTTCATATCTTACAAAACTCCTTTCGCTGCTTTAGCGCACAATCCCTAATTTACCAAGGATATACTCTTCCTTTTCCCGCATTTCTGCCTTGTCCTCTTCCGTCATGTGATCGTATCCCAAACAATGCATAATGCCGTGTACCGTCAAATAATGCAATTCACGGTTGTACGAGTGCCCGTATTCTTCCGCTTGCTCCTTGGCGCGTTGCTGACAAATGACGATAGAACCTAATAGCAATTCGCCATTCTCGTCGATTTCGTAGGGGTGCTCCGCCCCCCTAATCGGCATACCTTTTACACCGTCAAGCGCGGGAAAGCTTAAAACGTCCGTTACCTTGTCCGTATCCCGCATTTCACGGTTAAGTCGACGTATCTCTTCGCCGTCCACAAACAGAATTTCCACCGCAAGCGTAACGTCCGTCGCCACAAAACCCTGCAACGCGTTTTCAAGCGCCGACAGATTGTCCTCCGTCAATTCCTCGCCATCGCAAAGCATCTTAAAATCCTTACGCCCCGTCATTATTCGTGTTCCCCTTTCGTACCGCTTTCCGTGCGCTTGTATTTGATGCTGGGATATTTGATACGGTGGTGGTATACACCCGTCAACGTATTGACGAGTGCTTGGCGTATCTTCGTCAAATCCGCCATCGTAATATCACATTCGGCAAACTGCTCCAAATCCATACGCTCTTCGATAACGGCACGGATTGCCCGTTCGGTTTCCTCTGCCGTCTTGGCTTTCGCCGCTCGCACCGCCGCCTCCGACGCGTCCGCAATCATGATAATCGCCGCCAGCTTGCTCTGCGGTTTCGGCCCGAGGTAGGAAAAGTCCTCGATATTCAACTCGCTGTCCGACATTTTCAGCGCCTTGGCATAGAAATAACGAATCGGCATCGTGCCGTGGTGCTGCACCGCAATATCCGCCAAAAATTCGGGTAAATGATTGGAGCGGATTAGCGTGTATCCGTCCTTTGCGTGCGAGCGGATAAGGTCCGCCGACAATTCAGGCATCAGCTCGTCGTGTAAGTTGTAATCCCCTTGGTTTTCGGTGAAATGTTCAGGCTCGTGCAGTTTCCCCACGTCGTGATAGAGCGCCGCCGCACGCGCATAATCGACGTTTTCGCCGATTGCCGCCGCACTTGCCTCCGCAAGCTGCGCCACCATTACCGAGTGGTTATACGTGCCGGGGGCTTCCTGCTTGAGCTTTTTCAAAACGCGCGCGTCCGAGCTGGTAAGCTCTCGAATACGGAACACCGTCAGCGTATTGAACACAACTTCGAAAACGGGCAACAACGCCAAGAAGAGCACCGTGGAGCTAACGCCGCCGATCAAACCGTAGCCCATGCTTTGGAAAATAGCGTCGAAAACCTCCGCGGTAATTGCCTCGGAATTCTCTAACATCGGTGCGATTTCCAAAATCAAAATGATGAGGTCAATCGGGATTACGATAACGATCCCTACCAGCACGATACGCAGACGGGTTTTGGCTTTGTCGCAGAAGAAAATTGCAAACATACCCGCCGAGAACGACATAATCAGCGACGAGTAGTATTCAAACTGCAACACCGCAAGCGAGCCTGTAAACGTGTCGGTAACGAACACGAACAGCGAACCGATAATGTTCATAAAAATTGCCGCTCTGCGGTTGATTAAGATAAAGACCATGAGGGGCACGAACGCCACGGGGCGGGCGTAGGTGTGGATTTTATCCCCCATCAGCCACGCCGCCAAAAAGTACAAATCAAGCACTACGAACAAAATGCACACCTGCGACGCGCTCTTTAAAACTTTCCTGTCCTCAAAGAAAAAGTATAAGTACATGATGACGACAAGCAGCATGACGCAAATGAGCGCATACAGATAATACGCTCCGTTTTCCTGCATATAATCGACGATGTACGACAGCTTATTGCCCAGCAATATCCCCGCCGCCAACGCGACCAAAAGGATAAAATGCATGAAAAACAGAACCACGCTCTTTGCCGTATCCTTTCTCGTCCAATCCATTCCGAATGGTTTCGTTTCCATCTTTCGTTACTCTCCTCCCGCGTTTTTCTCGCGGCGTTTTCCGTCCTTGCTTGACGGGGCTTGTCTGTCGGATTTTGCCTTTTCCTCGGCTTTTTCCGTGTCCTTTTCATACGCACGTATAATGCGCATTACCAACGGGTGCCTTACGACGTCTTTCGCCGTCAAACGGCACACCGCAATCCCCTCCACGCCCTCTAATACTTTCGTTGCGTGGACGAGTCCGCTTTCCTTGCCGTCCAAATCGATTTGCGTAACGTCTCCCGTTACCACTACCTTACTCCCCTCGCCCATACGGGTTAGGAACATCTTCATCTGCTCTCTCGTCGTGTTTTGCGCCTCGTCCAAGATAATAAACGCATTCGACAGCGTTCTGCCGCGCATGTACGCCAAGGGAGCAACCTCAATCGCACCCCGTTCCATCAATTTGCCGTACGTTTCCAGTCCAAGCAGTTCTTGCAGCGCGTCGTACAGCGGGCGCAAATACGGGTCTACCTTTTCGTGCAGGTCGCCAGGGAGAAACCCAAGCTTTTCGCCTGCCTCTACCGCAGGACGGGTGAGAATAATTTTTTCCACCTGCCTGCTCTTGAACGCAGACACCGCCATACATACCGCCAAATACGTCTTACCCGTGCCGGCAGGGCCTACCCCGAATACCACCGTATCCTTTTTAATCGCGTCTACGTAAGCTTTCTGCCCGACCGTCTTGCATTTGATTTGCTTGCCGCGCGCCGTAATCGCAACCACGCCGCTTTCCAAGGCAGCCATTTCGCCCGCTCTTCCCTCTTTGGCAAGCTCGATACAGTACGCCATGCGCCCCTTGTCAATCTCTTCACCGTTTTCCGCCATTTTGACGAGCGCGTTTAAGACTTGTCCACCGATACGCACCGCTTGATTTTCTCCCTCTAAACGGATTTTCACGCCGTCTACGTACCCCACGATACCCAGCTCACGGGACAAAAAATTCAAGTTTTCATCAAACGCGCCCAAAATGCGCGCTAGCTTGTCCACAGAACCGACGTCCACAGTTTCCGTTTTCTTATCAAAAATCGACAATGTTTTCTCCTTTCGCAGCAGATTGCCGCCTATTCTCTTAAAAATTTATTGTCTGCACCGCGTCGTAGGAAATCTTTACAAAAAATCCGTTTTCCGTTTCCTTGATTTCCCGCCCTGTCAGCGTTACGTTTTCGCTTACCCCTATCGCAAGATACGCCACCGCAAACGCCTCTTCCTCCGTCGCCGCCGCAATTTCACTCTCGTACGTGCATGCCATGCGCACGCGCGCGATAGCTTGAACGCGTACCTGCCCCCCGTCTTCCGTCGAAAACCAATCCCCGACGAGCGGCTCGCCCGCGTTTACAAAATCCCCTATTTTTTTCAATGCCGTGCCACGCAAAACGGTCATGGATACAATCGTCCCC
>JBGVQH010000074.1:0-3974 GCA_045127475.1 Candidatus Scatosoma sp. | reverse complement strand
ATTCCCCACATGATCGTTGGTAAATTCGGTCGCGGCGCAGTTTTGATGATGCCCGCTGAAGAAGGTACCGGTGTTATCGCAGGCGGTCCTGTTCGTGCGGTTATGGAAGCAGTTGGTATCAAGAATATCAGAACGAAATCCCACGGCAGCCAGAACCCTGGTAACTGCGTAAAAGCAGCTATCGAAGGCTTGAAGGAGCTCAAATCTGTTGAACAGGTTGCAGCGCTTCGTGGCAAGACCGTTGAAGAGATTTTGAGCTAATTGACGGAGGAATAAGGACATGGCAAAGATTAAAGTAACGCTTGTTAAGAGCACCATCGGGCAGGTTGATTCCGTAAAGGGAACGATCAAAGCGCTCGGTCTTAAGAAGATCCGTTCCTCCAACGAACTTGACGATACTCCTGTAACCCAGGGTATGATTGCGAAAGTTAAGCATCTCGTCAAAGTAGAAAACATCTAAGGAGATTACCATGAGAATAGATACTCTTGCTCCTGCAAAGGGAGCTGTTAAAGCGTCGAAGAGACTCGGTCGCGGTATCGGTTCGGGTACGGGTAAAACTTCCGGTAAGGGTCACAAAGGTCAGTGGGCTCGTTCCGGCGGTGGCGTTCGCCCCGGCTTTGAAGGCGGTCAGATGCCTATTGCGCGTCGTGTACCGAAGAGAGGCTTTACTCATAACGGTAAAAAGCAGTACGTAATCGTAAACCTTGCGGACCTTGCAGAACTTCCTGCAGGTACGGTGGTTGATTATGGCTTCGTTATGGAAAACGGCCTTGCGAAAGAAGTTAAAAATAACTGCGGACTTAAAGTTCTCGGTAGTGGCGAATTGAACGTCGCACTCACCGTGAAAGCGGCTAAGTTCTCTGCAAAGGCTAAAGAAGCGATTGAAGCTGCTCAAGGCACGGCAGAGACCCTCTAACAGATAAAACTGTGATACGGGAAACTGCCAACGGCGGTTTTCCGTAGTTCGCGTTATTTCTCCCCCTAAGCGGAAGGGCAAAAATCCGCACCTTTCGCAATAAAAATTATCAACGGAGAAAAACATGTTACAAACAATTATCAATGCATTTAAAGTAAAGGAAATCAGACGCAAAGTATATATGATGCTTTTGCTCCTTTTGATTTTCCGTATCGGTTGTTTTATTCCTGTTCCCGGTTTGGACAGAGACAACTTTGCAGCTTTGTTTACCGGTAACGATGCAAACGCGTATCTCACTTTGATGAGCAGCATCACGGGTGGCGCGCTTATGAACGGTACGTTCTTTGCGCTCGGTATTGGGCCTTACATCAACGCTTCCATTATCATGCAGCTTTTGAGCGTAGGTATTCCCGCGCTTGAAAACTTGTCGAAGCAGGGCGAAGAAGGCCGTAAGAAGATCGCACAATGGACGAGATACGTGACCATTTTGTTGGCTGTTATTCAGTCCGTAGGTATCATCGTTGGTTTCGGTCAAACGGCAGGTGCAATTCAATCCAACCTTTTCTTTGGTCAGGATTGGCTTGCAGCAGTATTTATGGTAATCGTATACACTTCAGGCGCATTCATCGTAATGTGGCTCGGTGAAAGAATTACCGATTATGGTGTAGGTAACGGTCAGTCGATGATCATCTTCGCAGGTATCTTGTCGACGGCTGGTCAGGCGATTTTGGATCAATTCAGAGTAGCATTCGGCGGTGGCAGCGCTGCAACGAACGCAACTTGGGGCCTTATCGCATTCGCATTGGTAGCTGCGGTTATTTTCTTTGCAATCGTATACGTAGATCTTTCCGAAAGAAAAGTTCCCGTGCAGTATGCAAAGCAGATCAAAGGCAGAAGAATGTATGGCGGTCAGTCTTCCGCGATTCCCATCAGAATCAGCGGTGGCGGCGTTATGCCTCTTATCTTCGCTTTCTCGATCCTCAGCTTCCCTCAAATGATTTGCAGCTTGGCAGACCCTGCAAGTGAAGGTTGGTTCACCATCTTCTGGAAGAACTGGATGTCGGCAACGGCAACCGGTTGGGGCGCAGTTGTATATACGTTGGTTCTTTGCCTTTTGATTTTTGCATTCTCGTTCTTCTATGCGCAGATGCAGTTCAATCCCGAAGACGTGTCGAGAACGATTCAGCAAAACGGCGGTTTCATTCACGGTATTCGTCCCGGTAAGGCAACGGAAAGCTACTTGAAGAAGATTTCTAACAGAATCACGCTCTTTGGCGCAATCTATTTGTCGCTCATCGCGTTCATTCCTTCGGTAGCATTCGCATGGGCAAACCTTTCGCTTGTAAACGTATTCTCTACGACGGGTATCTTGATTATCGTATCCGTTGCTATGGAATTCGAAAAGCAGCTCCAAGCACAGCTCATGATGAAGAACCACAAAGGTTTCTTGAAGTAAGAAAAACGATCTTTTGCGCTTCGCCTGCAAAAGCGGGGCGCAAAAGAATATCTTTCGGTTTCGTCGCATAGATGATAGAGGAGGTATGAATATGAATATTATTTTACTCGGCGCTCCCGGCGCAGGCAAAGGCACGCAAGCCACGAAAATTTTGGATAAATATGGCATGCCGCATATTTCTACCGGTGATATTTTCAGAGAGAATATCAAGAACGCAACTCCTATCGGTTTGGAGGCGAAATCCTACATTGACAAAGGGCATCTTGTGCCCGATGACGTAACCTGCAGGATCGTGGAAGACCGTTTGCAAAAAGACGATTGCAAAAACGGCTATATGCTCGACGGTTTCCCTCGTACGATCGCGCAAGCGGAAGCGCTCGACAAAATCACGACGGTAGATCTTGTGATCAATATCGAAGTGGATTTTGCGCTCGTTATGGATCGTTTGTGCGGCAGACGGGTCTGCAAGGATTGCGGCGAAAGTTATCACGTTTCCATGTTGAACGGTGAAACAAAATGTGCGCGCTGCGGCGGGGAATTGTATCAAAGAAAAGACGACAATCCCGAAACGGTGGAAAGCCGTTTGCAGGTGTACAGTAAACAAACTGCGCCGCTTATCGAATACTACGAAAAGAAAGGCTTGCTTTTCAACGTAGTAAGCGATTCGACGCCCGAGGCGACGTTTGAAAAAATTTCGAAAAAGTTGGATTCTTTTCGTAAGTAAAGTATGATTCACGTTAAGAGCGAAAAAGAAATAGAATTAATGCGCGAGCCTTGTCGTATCGTTCGGGATACGCTTGCGTTTGTCGGTGAAAAAATCCATGCCGGTATGACGACGAAGGAATTAGACGTGCTAATTGAACGTTTCATCCGTTCGGAAGGCGCAAATCCCTCTTGTCTTGGTTACGGCGGATTTCCCGCGTCGGCTTGTATTTCGATTAACGAAATGGTCGTACACGGTATTCCCGACGATCGTATTATCCGCGAAGGCGATATCGTCAGCGTGGACATCGTAGCCGATAAGAACGGTTATCACGGCGACGCTTGTAGAACTTTTTGTATCGGCGCTGTAAAGCCCGAGGTGGAAAAGCTCGTCAAAGTCACGGAAGAATGTTTCTTCAAAGGCATTGAAAATTTACATGCAGGTACGCCGCTGTTTGATATTGGATACCGGATTCAAAAACATGCGGAATCTCATGGTTACGGTGTGGTACGTTCCTATACAGGGCATGGCATCGGTAAGGAAATGCACGAAGATCCTTCCGTTCCGAATCACGGACGGTTGGGTACGGGAATGCGTTTGAGAGCCGGCACGGTGCTTTGTATCGAACCCATGATTGCCATGGGGGATTGGAGAGTGCGTTTGCTCGACGACGGTTGGGGTGCGGTGACGGTGGATAGAAAACCGGCAGCGCATTACGAAAACACGGTAGTCGTTCGTGAAGACGGTGTAGAGATTCTTACTTTATAAGGCGAAAGCAAGAAAAGAAAAAGAAAGCGCAGCGAAACATATGTTGCGATAAAAAAAATTCGGAGGAAGTTTCTGTGTCCAAAGACGACGTAATCGAAGCGGAAGGGAAAGTAATCGAAGCGTTGCCCAA
>JBGVQH010000073.1:0-10114 GCA_045127475.1 Candidatus Scatosoma sp. | reverse complement strand
CGTTAAAAACCAACGTTCATCCCCTTTCTTTTTTAAGGCAAACCAAACCACACCAAACAGTGCAAAAAGATTGTATTGCGGATTTACTACCAAGGTCAACGAAATCGCTTTTATCATTCTGCCGATTTTGATAAAGATGCCGTCTCCTTCGTTATAGAGAAACAGATTGTTGTAGATGTAGGTTGTCCACAAATCACCTACGGCATGATGATACATAAAATAAATCAAACAAGGCAGCGTAACGATGGCAATACCACCTGCAATCCACAAAAGCGCTTTGCCGATTTCTTTATACTTTTTAAGACGAATATTTCTCCAAGCGAAATAGGCAAACCAGCCCACGTAAATCCCTACAACCGTAAATTTACTCCAAAAAATGATACCCGCCGTGACACCAATACCCAGATATTGCAACCAAGTAAAATCTTTTTTCTGCTTTATATTTTTAACGGTGATATATATCAACCAAATATAACCTACGGACGCAAATTCTTCCACGCCGTCCCCAGAAACCATCGCATACGAAAAGCAAGCAGACAATCCCACAAGGGTAGCTATAAACAGGCAAACAAACCGCCTATATCCGTAAAGCCCTACGATTTTTGCAATCAGGAGCATACAGAAAAACAAATTGATAATTTCAAAAAACCATATTCCTAAAAAAGACGTATCAGAAAACATCGCCACGAATGCATGCAGAAAGAAGACATACGGTCCTTTCTGTTCGTAAATATCCCGATATAATACTTTTCCGTCTGCCATAACCCTACCAACGGTCAAGAAACAGTTGGGGTCTACCCAAGTATTGATAGGATATAACGGCGAACTCTGAAACGCAAACAACGCAATAACCACGGAAATCAATAGCAAATACGCTATCCATCCATATCTTCTTACGTTCTTTGCAAACGCATTTCCTCTCAACGTACTTTCTTCCATATCCATTTCCTTTTATCAAGTAGAAACGGTTGCGCCTTGAGCAACCGTTTCGCTTTGCTTATTTACTAACGGCGTCGTCTTTGTTCGTTTCGCCTATAATATACCCTGGTCTGTGTTTCGTTTCCTTAAATATTTTGGCGATATAAATACCCATGATACCCAACGCAAAGAGCACCATACTCGTCAAAAGGCACATAATGCTAACCAACAAAGGCCAACCCATAATCGGATAATCGTACCCGATTGTGCGCACCAACGCAAAAATCAGCATACCCAAGAACCCTAATAAGGAGAATACGCCAAGTCCCGTCGAAATTTTTAAGGGCGCATCCGAGAAATCTACAATTCCGTCGATAGAATATTTGAATAGCTTTTTAAAGCTCCATTTCGTCTGCCCAGCCACGCGTTCCACGTTTTCGTAAGGCAACCAGTACGTTCTAAAACCTATCCAACCGAAAATCCCTTTCGAGAAACGGTCGCGTTCGCTCATTGCCACAATGGAATCCACCATCGAACGTTTCATAAGACGAAAATCGCGTGCGCCGTCTACGATATCAGCATCGGACACCTTATTAATCATTTTATAGAAAGTACGAGCAAAGAAAGAACGAAGTTTGGGTTCACCCTTTCTCGTTTCACGGCGCGTCGCCACGCTGTCGTATTCCCCCGTCTTGATGATTTCCATCATTTTGGGGAGCAACGAGGGCGGGTCTTGCATGTCTGCGTCCATAACCGCGGCATAGTCCCCCGTTACGTTGCAAAAACCTGCGTACATTGCCGCCTCTTTACCAAAATTACGGGAAAACGAAATATATTTTACACGTTCGTCTTCCTTTCCCATTTCGCGGAGCAACTGCAAGGTTTTATCCTTCGAGCCGTCGTCCACGAAAAGCATTTCAAAATCGTATTCCGCCATTTCCGACGTTACCTTTTTGAGCTCTGCAAAAAGATAAGGCAACGATTCTTCTTCGTTATAGCACGGAATAATCAAAGATATTTTTTCCATTGTATTTTCCTTTCCGTTTTTTTGCGCTTTTTTCATCACGCTACTTTTATTATACTACACCCATACACGTTTGTCAACCCGTTTCTCTATTTTTTCCTATAGGAAAAAACAAAGCAGCCCCGAGAGAAATGTCTCGGGACTGCCTCCCTATACGGGATTAGTCCATTTTTTCAAGCAATTTCAAATCGATACCCTTTTCACCAATCTTGATGATTTCCACCTTAACCTTGTCGCCAACGTTCAAAACGTCTTCTACTTGGTTTACTCTCTGTTCGGAAAGCTTGGAAATGTGGATCATACCGTCTTTGCCGGGCGCAAATTCTACGAATGCGCCAAGCTTGGACATTACGCGAACGACTACGCCTACGAACATATCGCCCACTTCAGGATCGTGTGCAATCGATTCGACAATCGCTTTCGCGCGTTTTGCGTTTGCAACGTCGCCGTAGCAAGCGATACATACCGTTCCGTCGTCCTCAATATCAATCTTCGTACCCGTCTGTTCGATAATCTTGTTGATAACCTTACCCTGCTTACCAACAACGTCGCCGATTTTTTCAGGGTTAATCTTAAACGTGATAATCTTGGGTGCAAACTCGGACAATTCTTCGCTAACCGCAGGAATACATTCGAGCATCTTGCCCAAAATGTGCTTTCTTGCAAGCTGTGCTTTTGCGATTGCGTCCAGCATGATTTCCTTGGAAATACCCTTAATCTTGATATCCATCTGAATAGCCGTGATACCGTTGTCCGTACCTGCTACCTTAAAGTCCATATCGCCAAGGAAGTCTTCCAAGCCCTGAATATCCGTCATGATAACGTATTTGCCCGTTTCCTGATCCTTTACAAGACCCATTGCACAGCCCGCTACGGGTGCTTTGATGGGAACGCCTGCGTCCATAAGGGACATCGTCGAACCGCAAACGGACGCCATCGAGGACGAACCGTTGGACGACATAATGTCGGATACGACACGGATTGCATACGGGAATTCGTCGGGGGAAGGAATTACGGGAACGAGTGCACGTTCAGCGAGCGCACCATGACCGATTTCACGACGACCAGGACTGCGGAGTGCCTTTGCTTCGCCCGTCGAATAGCCGGGGAAGTTGTACTGATGCATATATCTCTTTTCTTCCTCTTCGTCCAAACCTTCCATGCGCTGTGCTTCGCCGAGCATGCCGAGGGTACAGGTCGTAAGCGCCTGCGTTTGACCGCGGGTAAATACCGCCGATCCGTGTACGCGGGGAAGTACGCCGTGTTCGCACCAAATAGGACGAACTTCGTCCAGCGTTCTGCCGTCGGGACGAACGCCGTCGAAAATCTTCGCGCGAACGATACCTTTTACGATATAGTAAATCGAATCCTTAACCTCGCGGATTTGGTCGGGGTAGATTTCCTTGAAATGTTCTACGATTTCCGCCTCTGCTGCAGCCTGTTTTGCCTGTCTTTCCTGTCTGTCGAACGTGTCGAGTGCCGCATACAATTTATCATAGCCGTACGCCTTAACCGCCGCGTCCAATTCTTCGGGAATGTGGTAGAATTCCATTTCTTTCTTGGGTTTGCCTACAACGGGAACGATTTCGTCCGCAATCCAAGCGCAAACCTTTTTGATTTCTTCATGACCGAACATAATCGCGCCAACCATTTCCTCGTCGGTAACTTCGTTCGCGCCAGCCTCGATCATGAGGATTGCGTCGGACGTACCTGCAAGGTTGAGGTGAATGGTACTCTTTGCGCGCTGTTCTACGTCGGGGTTGATAACGTATTCGCCGTCAACCATACCTACGACAACCGAACCCGTAGGCCCTGCCCAAGGAATATCGGAAATGGAAAGTGCGATAGACGAACCTACCATTGCCAAAGGCTCGGGGGAAATATCGGGGTCAACGGAAAGTGCCGTTGCTACAACGACTACGTCGTTGAAAATCCCTTTCGGGAACAAGGGACGAATGGGACGGTCGATCAAACGGCTGGTCAAAATTGCCTTATCGGACGCTCTGCCCTCACGTTTTTTGAAACCGCCGGGGATTTTGCCCACAGCGAACATCTTCTCTTCGTAATCTACGGAAAGGGGGAAGAAATCCATACCCTCTCTTGCCGTTTCGCTCATACATACGGACACGTGTACCGCCGTATCACCGCAGCGCACCAAGCACGCACCGTTTGCCTGTTCTGCATACTTGCCAATCTCAACGATAAGCTCTCTGCCTGCGTAATTTGTTTTAAATACTCTGCTATTGTTTAAATCTGGCATGTTAAAATCTCCTTATACTTGAATTCTTTTTTGTTCTTGTCCGTCTACGCCGCCTGACGTAGACGAGGTTCGATACCGTGGCGCGCAAAACCAAGCCTATGCCGTGGCTTGTCCACGCTTTTGCCGCGTATCCGTGGTTGTATTTTTCCGCCTATTCACAAAAAAGAGCGAGTTAAAATAACCCGCCCTTTCGTGCTTGCTTATTTTCTCAGACCCAACGCTTCGATAATCGCTCTGTATCTTTCGATATCTTTTGCCTTAAGGTAGTCCAAAAGGCCACGGCGCTTACCTACCATTTTCAACAGACCGCGACGGGAATGGTTATCCTGCTTGTGCTGTTTCAAATGTTCGTTGAGGTGGTTGATTCTCTGCGTCAACAGAGCAATCTGTACTTCGGGCGAACCGGTGTCGCCTTCGTGGGTAGCAAATTTTGCAATGATTTCGTTCTTTTCCATTTCTTTATCCTCCTGTGTTTTGGAAAATTATATCACGTGCCTCAGAGCCAAACGTGGAGAATCGTCTCGCCCAGACAGCCGTTATTACTATTTTAGCATATTCTTTTTGGATTGTAAACCAAATATGCGCGCTTTTTTACTTTTTTTCGTGCTTTATGAGAAAAATTTTCGCCTTTTCTCAATCGTTTCGTCCACGTGCGCGATATACGTCGGCAAATCCTTTTGCGAGGCAAGGCGGGTGATTAAACCCTTTTCGGTAAATACGCGTTTCGACACCGCGTTTGCGCCCACCGCCAAGTTATCCGCAATTTCTTCCATAATGTCAATATTATACACGCACGCCTTATTCGGTTTCGTCCAACCCACGTTTTCGTTGTTGCCTACCTGATATTTTTGTCGGTACATATAATAGGGCACGTAACCGTTTCCACCCAAAATTTCGCGCGAGGCAGATACCATATCCGAAATAAAGCCGCTTTCCAAATAATCCGTTTCTTCTTTGAGCTTTGCGCCCGATTTTAAGGACAAACAATGTACGGTGATATTTTCCGCACCCGTTGCCACCGCCTTTTGTACACTTTGCACAAACACGTCGGGTGTTTCGTCCGCTAGCCCTGCAATCAAATCTACGTTGATATCAAAACCATATTTTTCGGACAGTGCAAACGCGTTGTAGACGTCCTTTTCGGTGTGCTTTCTGCCGATTTTTTGCAACGTCTCATTTGAAAAGCTTTGCGGATTGATGCAGATACGGGTAACGCCAAATTCTTTGAGAAGAGCCAACTTTTCGTCCGTGAACACGTCGGGACGTCCCGCCTCCACGGTGTATTCAACGGCGGGATTTTCGTGGAGAAAGGGCGCAATCCCCTCCAAAACCCGTCTAAGTTCAGGCACGTCCAACGCAAAGGGCGTTCCGCCGCCGATATAAATACTGCGAAGATGCCCCACACTGTCCTTTGCCGCCTGCAATTCCTTATCCAAGCAATTTAGGTATTCAGGCAAAAAATGGCGAGTCTTTTCAATGGGCGCAGTGATAAACGAACAGTATGCGCATTTCGTCGGGCAAAAGGGAATAGACACGAACAGGTCGGTGTTGCCGTCCCTTTTCTCGTAAATTCCTTGCTGCGCCTGCAAAATTTGTGCAACCAAATGGATATTTTCCTCTCGCACCCCCATTTGACGAAACAAATCGGCAAAATTTTTGCCCTGCTCCTGTTCCATATACGCAAGCTTGGTAGGACGTATCCCCGTCAGCGCCCCCCAAGGCATTGTTTCCTTGTATGTCGCGCTTAAAATTTGATACAGTCTAAGTTTGGCAAAGCGGCGTTCCAACCGCTTAAATTCTAATTCGCCGCGTACCGTATCCCTATCTTCATAATAAAAATCCTGATTATCCACCGAAAAGGAATTGCAAAAAACGCCTTCCTTATAAGCAAAGGAATGCGTCAAAACCTCGGGACGGCGTTTGAACAAACGCACGACGTCCAAAAGCTCGTTTTCTAAAAATTTGCAATCGGTGGTAAAGATCATAATTACTCCGTTAACGTTTATGCGTCCAGCATAAACGGATTGTACTTTCTTTCGTTAGCAATCGAGGTGGGCTCGTTATGCCCAGGGTATACGGGCATATCGTCGAGTGCAGCAAGCCGTTTTAAAGAGGCGCGCATTTGCTCGATATTCCCCGTCGGAAAATCCGTCCTGCCGATACTGTCTGAAAAAAGGGTATCCCCCGTGAACAAGTACCGTCCCCCGTCCTTTGCTGTAAAAAGATAACAACAGCTCCCTGCCGTATGCCCGGGCGTGAGCAGCATTTGGACGGAAATTCCGCCCAAAATTTTTTCTTCGTTGTCCGTAAACGTTTCGTCGGGTTCGTACGCAAAACGAGGCGCTCCGAACAGGTCAAACACGTCCGCACTCGTTCCAATAAGGGGTTTTTCTTTATCCGAACAAAGCACCTTTGCACCCTGTTCCTGCAAAACGGGCACACCAAACACGTGGTCAAAATGGCAATGGGTAAGCAACACGTACGCCGCAGTCAATCCGCGGTTTTTCAGCTCTTCAGCGATACGAGGCTGGGACGGGTCGATTACAATCGCCTTTTGTCCGTCGATAGGTACGATATAAGTATTCGCCCCGAAACCACGGGGCGAAAGGGTGATAATCTGCATAAATTTCTCCAAACAATAATTTGAACGCTATGCGTTCATGATTTGGCTTCGCCATGATTTGAAAGACGTTGCTTTTCATGAATTGCCGATCGCATCGGCGTTGTGGCAATATTTCCATAATGCAAAATTTCGTTTTGCAATTCATGCGCCAACAGCGCAATTCACGTTCGCTAAAACAATTCATGCAACGGCGTTGCAATTCATTTTCTTATGTTAAAGACGTTATACGGTGCACGTTATAAATACGCTTGTCCGACTGAATTTTCTTCAAAAGCTGATCAATTTCGGCGATATCCGTCAAAGAAATAGATGCTTCTAACACCGCATCGCGGTTTTTATCAATTCTGCCATTGACGGACGTAATCGATAACTTCAATTCAGACACAGCCGACGAAAGCACCGAAAGTGCCGCGCCCTGATCCGCCGCGCGGATGGATATGTTTGCATTGAAACGTTGCTTTCCGCCTGCCGCAATCTGCCACGTCGCGGGCAACAACCGCTCTTTGTCCACTCCTCGCAAATTAGGACAGTCCGCACGGTGCACGACCACCCCTCTGCCGCGAGAGGTATACCCGACAATTTCGTCGCCAGGAACAGGCGAACAACAGCCTGCGAAATGCACCAACATGCCGCTCTGTCCGTTGATGAGCACGCCGCCCGTTTCTCTATTGCCGCCATTTTTAATTTCAAACGCCGCCATCGGCGTTTCCTTGCGATAGCAATCAATCAGTTTGAACAGGACTTGATTGACGGAAATCGAGCCGTAACCCACCGCCGCAAACATTTCCTCCTGTTCGTTAAACGAAAACCGTTCGCTAATACGCTTGAACGCCTCGGGCGTGAGCAAAGTCGAAAGGGAATACCCCTTTTTCTTGGCTTCTTCGTCCAATTTCAGTTGCCCGATGCGGATATTTTCTTCCTTTAATTCGTTCTTATAAAACTGACGAATTTTCGCTTTTGCGCTGGACGATTTGATAAATTTCAGCCAGTCGCGGGACGGGCCTTTGGAGTTCGGCGAAGTGATTACTTCAACCACGTCCCCCACCTCAAGCGTCGTCGTCAAGGGAACAATTTTAGAATTGACGCGCGCGCCCGTACAATGGTTGCCGACCTCCGAGTGGATTGCGTACGCAAAATCGACAGGCGTTGCGCCCGGGGGCAGGGAAATGACCTTACCGCGGGGGGTAAACACCAACAACTCGTGGCTGTACAGCTCCGTTTTGAGGGCATTGATAAACTCCTTGGAGTCTTTTAAATCCCCCTCCCATTCCATCACTTCGCGCAGCCACGCAAGGCGGTTTTCAAAATTATTCGCCGCCTCTTCCGTTTTTCCTTCCTTATATTTCCAATGCGCCGCGATACCGAATTCTGCAATCTGATGCATTTCCTGCGTGCGGATTTGGATTTCAAACGGTTGCCCGTATTTGGTCATAACCGTCGTATGCAAGGATTGATATTTGTTGGGCTTTGGCGTAGCGATATAATCCTTGATGCGCCCAGGGATCGGTTTCCATTTTTCATGGATACGCCCAAGGACGGTATAGCATTGATTGATGTCCTTTACGATAACGCGTACCGCCGTCAAATCGTAAATTTCGTCCAACGTCTTGCCCTTGTTTTTCATCTTTTTATAGATAGAGTAAAAATGTTTGGGACGGCCGAAAACTTCCCCCTCTACCTTGTCCGCTTGCATAAGCTCTCTTAAATCCGCCACGATACTGTTGACAAATTCCTTACGTTCGGAAAGCTGCTCACGAATGTTATACACCAAATATTCGTACGATTCGGGGTCGAGATATTTTAAACACAAATCTTCCAGCTCGCATTTGATTTGCGAAATACCCAGTCGCCCTGCCAGCGGTGCAAAAATATCCAAAGTTTCGTTCGCCATACGCTGTTGCCGTTCGTGCGAAAGGAAATTTAAAGAACGCATATTATGCAAACGGTCGGCAAGCTTGATAATGATGACGCGCACGTCCTTTGCCATTGCCACAAAAATTTTGCGGAAATTTTCTGCATTTTCGTCTTCCTTGGATTTAAAAACGATTTTCTCAAGCTTGGTAACACTGCCAACAAGGGTCAAAACTTCCTCGCCAAATTCCGCACGGATATCCTCCGCCGTCGATTCCGTGTCCTCGATTACGTCGTGCAAAAGCGCCGCGGCAATCGTCGCCGCGTCCAAGCCCAAATCAATTAGAATATCCGCAACCGCGCAGGGGTGAATAAAATACGGCTCTCCCGAAGCGCGTTTTTGATTCGCGTGCGCCTGCTTGGCGTATTCGTACGCCTTAAAAAGCACGGCACGCTCTTCACCCACATATCCCTCTTCAATTTTTTTCAACGTGCTTTCTGTTTCCATACTCTTAACTCTTTCGTATCCGTTTTGCCATTAATTACTTTGCAGCAAGCATACCTTACGGTAAATCTCCGAATTGTTCAACTCCGCTTTTACGCCCCGATACACCGTCAGCTTTCCTGCGTCGAACGCCACCAACCCCAGCTCTTCAAATACGCTGAGCGCAAAGATAAATTCCATTTTATCAAAGCCGAGCGCGTTACAAGAAATCGCTACTTCCTCTACGGTTTCACCGTACAGACTATTTACCTCGCGGCGGAGCGCAGAAAATATTTCAAGCAAGCTCTCGCGAGCCACGTCCAAGCCCTCGAACATCGCATACCCGCAAACGTCGCGGTTGACGTACACCTTTCTGTTTTCCAGCGCCGCAATATTAAAATCGGACGGCGTATCCAAGAAAATAAAATCTCTAAACCCCGACAAATCAGCATCAGGCGCAGGCGAAATAACCAACGCATTGGCAAGGTTGCGCGAGGAGGGATAAAACAGGTCGCACCCGAATTTTTCCAAACCCTCATAGCGGCGCAACGTACGCCGATCGGAGGCAATTAAACATAACCCGTACGGGCACTCTTTCTGTTTTTGCGCAATCAACGCCTTAATTTCTTCCTCGGACAGTTCTTCTACGTCCACCGCAATACCGCCCGCATACGAACGAGCAATGGTGTTGGCAAAAATACTCTCTGCGGCGTTTTTACCCGTCCTGCCGTCATACAACAGGTCGCGCACGTGCCCTTTTATATATTCTCTGCCCTTGAATTTGGACAGATTGATTTCAAAAATAAAATTCTTTTTGACGTCGCTTTCGATAATTTTTAAATTCTTCGCGCCCGAAAAATACATCAGGTCGATATATTCGCTCTTTACCGATAAATGCGGAGACATTGCTTTGACAGGACGCGCCAAGCACGCACCTGCCGTAATCGAAAACAA
>JBGVQH010000072.1:0-2126 GCA_045127475.1 Candidatus Scatosoma sp. | reverse complement strand
AACTGCGCGCCCGAATACAGCAGAATTATTAACACCCTTGACGGCGCGTATTGGAAGCAAAGCGTGTATGTCTTTTCGGACGACGGAGGCGGTATCATATACTTTGAGCGCGTGCCGTTATTGCCCTAAAACTGCCCGAATTTCACACGTGTTGCACGGGGCATACTCGCACCATCGGCACACACAAACGCCAAAAATCGGGTACAAAGTCGCCCAACTTCGGGCAATTCACAACCCCAAGGAGAAAGGAAATGTTCAACAAAGAAAAACGCTACGTGACAGGTGGAATCGACGAGCGCGTACCGCTTGAATTGCAATGCTTAATGTGGGCTTCCATAGAAGCAAGAATATTCTTCGCGGACGAAAAAATCGACTACCTGCAAGTCTTCACGTTCAAGAAAATCGACGACGAAATCCTTGCCGTACACCACGAGCAGGAACAACCGCCGTTGTTGAATGTGAACTACACCAACTACCGCCCCGAATATGAAGACATCTTACACGAAAAAATCTTCGTAATCGACGACGGCGACCATAGCACAATGCTATTTGCCTATGAATATTAAAAACAGGAGGAACAAAGAAAATGGCAAGCAAGAAGCAAGGAACAAAGAAAGAAACCACTACCACCCCTACGCAAGCAGGGAAGACTTTGAAGGTGGAAAACCACCAAAAGACAATAGACCAAATGTCTATTGCGCGTTTAATCGCGGACAAATTCGGTTATAAGTTATATGACATCATTTCGGTGATAGAAGAAGAACAAAAACTGACAATGGAATATGCCAAGATGGGTTATAAGGTAATTAAGAAAAACTACCTTACAATCGAAGGGCGAAAGATGGAAGGCAAAAAAGGATGGAAAAGTCCTTTGGACGGCAAAATCTACGACTTACCAACAAAAACGCGCGTTCTCGTACGTGTAGGAGATGGATTCAAAAGGTATATCGAAAACCGTAAAATGCCCGACAAACTTTGTCGTTTCGTGGATAACTCATCTGTAACCCCTGTGGCGGTGGACGCATGACACTATATGAACAGGCAGTAGAGATGGCAAAAAAAGGCGAAGCAGTAACGATATCATACCTGCAACGTCGGCTTTGTATATCGTATCTCGAAGCAGGTAAAATCATCGACCAACTAAAACAGGACGGCTATATTCCTACCCGAGGGAGCACGAGATATTAAGAGTTACTCTTATAGAAAAATAATCTGATGCGCACGGATTATTTTTCTTCGGGGCAACGTTGGTTTGCGTTTGGAATCGAAAGCAAAAATGGTGTTAATAAAATTTTTTAGTAAAAGGAGAATTCATGATACAAATGAATCAAACAACTCGGATTCCTTGAATACGTTAATAGTAAAGGAATCGTCTCAGCAAATGTAGCCCCCCTCTTCTTTGTTGAGAAGATAATTAGAAGCGTAGAATACAACAACGTTAGCGATAGTTGGCAGATATGCGTAAACTTTTGGAACACATCAACCGAAAGATTTAGGATTTCATCAAACGCTATTTATTCCAACAACTTCTTGAGTGAACTAAACAAGCACAGAATCACTATCAATCCAAAATGGTTAGACGGCATTGTTGATTATGTATATGAATCATATATGGACTGCGTTTATAAAGGAAGGATTGAGTACGAAAATCATTGTTTAGGTTGGTATCCATTCCAAGGACAAGAATATTACTTCTTTGATAAAACGAACTTTAATGGGATGACGGCAACGACAGACCGTGAAAAAATGTTATTTCAAAGCGGAAATCGCAACACGTATATGCAATTTTTGCAGGAAACTGTATTCCCTTCGACGGTGTTGAGTCTTGCGCTCACCATCGGATATTCGGCGGTTGTCGTTTCGAGATTGAGAAAAGAATTCGATTTAGGAACGGTTATTGTGAATCTATGCGGTATATCAAGCACGGGTAAATCTACGGCGGAAATGCTGATGTGTAGCCCGTTTATGTGTCCTGAAATCAACGACGGCGAAATAGGGTTAAACCTATCTTCCAACGCAACGCAAAATGGACTTTTTGCGTCGATTGACGGCATTCATGGTGTACCTTTTGTGGTAGACGACATTACAACTAACCCGAATATTAACCTTACGCAGTACATATACAC
>JBGVQH010000071.1:0-5221 GCA_045127475.1 Candidatus Scatosoma sp. | reverse complement strand
TTTCGCCGTCGAAGGAATATGTGGTCTTTTGCGTGCTGTTACCGTCCGTATAGGTAACTCTGCCGTCTGCGTTAAAGGTCAACGTAATAACGTCGCCGTTTTCCGCCGTTTGGTAATAGCTGCCGATGATAGGGGTAGGGTCTGCAAAGCCTACGTACAGCGTGATATTCTTCGTGGGCATATACGCGTAGGGCACGGGTTGTGTACAAGCCTCGTCAAAGAAGTAGCCGTAGGAAAGATATCCGTTGTCCGCCTCATAGAAGAAATCCAACGCGCCCGTCGCGAAGAAATTGCCCATCGGCACGTAATAGCTTGCCGATTCCACGGAGCTATTAAAGAAGGTGTGCGTGACGGAATTTTCTTTTTTCACCAAAATTTCCGTTTCCGTTGCTCTGGGGGCTACGTATTGCAATTTCATTGCCAACGTAATTGTTTCGCTAGTTGCCTCGTATTGCAGCTGAGGATATTCGTTTGCGGTAAATACCCAGTCGTAATCTTGCCAAGAAAGGGCGTTTTTAAAGCAGTCTTTGTTTGACAGGTCGATATCGGCAGGGCCTGCGTTGTTGATTTCCAAATATTTTTTCGAATCAACGGAGATAGACTGGCTGTCGTATCCGCCGCCTACGCCAAAGGTTGCAAATGCGAATTTGTTGCCCGTGGAGTTTTCGCCTGCGATGGCTACTTCGCCCCCCGTGATTGCCGTAGCCTCAGCCTCGCCGCCAAAATAGCAGTCGTGGACGATGGAATCGTTCTCTGCAAAGCCGACGATGCCGCCCGCGTGCGAAACGCAGTATTCCGAATCCTGCCAAAGGGGATTGTTGTTGGATTGGTTGCTGTTTGCGGTAATCAAACCCGTCGCATAGCAGTTGTTGACGGTGGTGTATTGACCGAGTGTGCCCGCAATACCGCCCGAACGAATCGCGCCCGTGACGTCACCCGTTGCGTAGGAGTTGTGAATGGAGGCGATTGCCCCGAAGGGGTAATTCGTGCCCAGATAGCCCGAGATACCGCCTGCTGCAAGGACGAGCCCGCTCAAAATATTCACGTCTACGTCCACTGCTGCGTAGGCGATTTCCGAGGGCACGGATTCGCCGTATTCGGTGAAATAATAGCCCTGTTGATAGCCGATTAAGCCGCCGACGAACGAGAAATAACCCGAGTCGCCCGAAACGTTAATACTGCCGTTTTCCGCACTGCAAAGGTACATTGTCGTACCTACGCCGTAGCCGACCAAAGAACCGCACGCGATGGTTTGTGTTTCCGCGTTGGAGGTGTACATATTTGCGCTAATTTCAAAATCTTTTAAGGTTATACCGTAGAACAAACCGCTGCTTTCAACGCTAAGGTCCGCAAACGCCGCACCGAACAGCCCAACGTAGTTCGTTCCCTCCGTTTTGATAGTGAAATTCGAGATGGAATAGCGGAAAGACGCGCCGTCTTCGTCATAGTCGGACGTAAAACAACCGCTGAAATATTTGTCGTTATCAGGGTCGTTACCGATTACTTCTAACTCCGCGCCCTTACAATCGATATCGTTTGCAAGGATATAGGCTGCCGTCTGGTAGGTGCGGTTGCCGCTGTTCACCTGCTCTGCAATATACAAAAGGTCGATAGGTTTTCTGACTTCAAAAGGGTCTTCCAAAGAGCCGTTACCCGTGCTGGAAATAGTGGAAACGTCTTTTTGAACGCCCGTTACGCGCACGTGAATATCTTCTTTTACGGCTATGTAATACGTACCGTCGTTGTCGGGTGCGGTGGGAACGTCGTTGATGTATACCAAGGGAGAGCCTGCGTATAAACCGCCGAGCTCTACTTGAAACGTCAAAATTTGTCCGCTGAGGATTTCACCGCCGTTTTCTACGTTTGCATTAAAGGAATACCCTTCGCCGTTTTCAAAGGTAATGGTGCAAGGCTCGGCGATGGAGGGTTCGCTGGAAACGTCGCTCTCCGATTCGCTCTCCGATTCGCTTTCCGATTCGCTTTCCGATTCGTTGGGGGTGCTGACGGAACTACTCGACGACGGGTTGTCGTTGTTGCTGTTATCGCCACCGCAAGCAACCGCGCCAGCCAACGCGCAGGAAAACGACAGGGATAATAATAAGGTAATCAAGTGTTTTTTCATAAAAAACTCCGTAAATAAAATTTGCTGATAAAGATGTAGTTCGGGTGATTGTGAAGGGAAAAAATGTTTTCGTCCGTAAGGCACAATATCCCTTATACTACATACTGCTTTTATTATACAATATAATCAAACAAATGACAAGAAAAAACGGGGCGTTTTAGAGATTTTTATCTGTTTTTCACAAAAGGAGAGGTGAAAGCAGGAGCTATGGAAATTTCTACCTTATTATATAAATTATCAAAAACAAAAAAAGATTGCTTGACAAATGCGCTTGCGGGCGTTATAATGATATAGAATGTGAAAGTATGCCCTATTCTTTTTTTTGAGGGCAAATAAAAAGGCAGGAAATAGTATGCAAGAAAACAGAAAACGCCTGTTAAAATCGATATATACGGTTTGTTTTTCGGTCTTGACGGTGGTCGTCGGGCTGCTTTTTATCGTGCAAGCGTGGTCGATTTTTCGCTCAGCGGAGCGTAATGCGTTTACCGTGGCGAGGATATCCCAGCATTTCCATCAAATCGTCGTACCCGTCGCATTTTGGGTGCTGGCGTTGATAGGGAATATCGTGCTTGGATACGTATATCCTGACGAGCAGGAGCGTTTAAAACCTTATTTTGAAACCTCTGAACGGGTAAACCGTTTAAAAAGACGGTTGCCTGAAAATTCTTTGCTGCGCCGTCGGGATAAAACCGATTATATCTGTTTGGTGGTGGGCTGTGCTGCGTTGGTGCTTGCGGTGGCGGCAAGTGTGGTCAGCTTGGTGTATTTGCTAGATAAAAGCTATGCGCCGATTTTGAACGAGTCAATTTTTGTCGAGAGCGACGCAATGACCGACCGTTTGGTGCGCGTTTTGGTTTGGAGCGCAAGCGGCATGATGCTCTTGCTGGCGGCGGTGATTTTGGGCGATACGTTCGCCAAGAAAAAGGAAGAAAAAATAAAGCGTGAAATTGCGGAAAACGCGGTAAAAGGGATTCGAGTTCCCGCAGCGAAAGCGGAAAAGCGCACAGCGAAAGAACACACAAAGCTCCTTTGGATTATCCGTGGCGGCGTTGCGGTTGTTGGGATTGTGTGTGTGATTACGGGTATTTGCAACGGCGGTATGGCGGACGTTTTGAAAAAGGCTATTCAGATCTGTACGCAGTGTATTGGTTTGGGCTAAACGACGTATCTACGTCGCGATACTTTGTCGTCGCGCAGGCACGTACGTCTATGTACGCTCCTTTGCGGCTTCGCGTATCGCTCGTAGCTTCGTGTTTAAACTCGACCGAGCGTTCATGGACGACGGACGGATATAAACCTGTCGGCGGTTGCAAACCGTTGGTAAAACTTACGATAAGGAAAAAATATGAAGAAATTTTTCGGTAAAATTAAAAAGTGGATTGTCAACCATTTGCCGACGAAACGCCGTTTGATTCAGGTGTACGCCGCGTTGTTGTACAATGCAAATATAAAGGGCTTTTTCAACGGGCGTATCTATGAGGGCAAGACAAAAAATGCCTGTGTTCCCGGGTTGAATTGCTATTCTTGCCCCGGTGCGGTGGGCTCGTGTCCTTTGGGAGCGCTGCAAAACGCGTTGGCGGAAAGCGGTACGCGTGCACCTACTTACATATTTGGCATTATCATTTTGTTCGGATTGCTTTTGGGCAGAACGGTGTGCGGCTTTTTGTGTCCCGTTGGGCTTGGGCAGGAACTGTTGTACAAAATTAAAACGCCGAAATTAAAGAAAAGCAGAGCTACGCGCGTGCTGTCCTATTTTAAATACGTGCTGTTGATTGCGTTGGTAATTGTTGTCCCCCTCGTGTATTTTGCACCAGGCTTTTGCGAATTTATCTGCCCTGCGGGTACGTTTGAGGGCGGCATCGGCTTACTGTCGCATAAGACGAATCGTGGGCTTTTGGCGATTCTCGGACCGCTGTTTACGTGGAAATTTATGCTGCTCGTATTGATTGTGGTAGGCAGTATCTTTATTTTCCGTATTTTCTGCCGTTTCCTTTGCCCGCTTGGCGCGCTGTACGGTTTTTTCTGTAAAATTGCGCTCCTTGGCGTGAAGTTGGACAAGAACAAATGTACCGATTGCGGACTTTGTATCGGCGTATGTAAAATGGATACGAAGAGGGTGGGGGACCACGAATGTATCCAATGCGGCGAATGTATTTCCGTTTGCCCCGCCAAGGCAATTTCTTGGAAAGGGTCGAAACTGTTCGTGCGCGGTAACGATGAGGACGCACCTGCGCAGGCGGATTTAAAACCGCTCAGCAGCATGTTAAAGCCTGCATCCGTGCAAGAAAAAACGGAACAATCCGTTGAGGAGGTGCGCGATGAACAGAAATAAGATTTTGAAAGTCGTGGCAGGCTCGTTGGCAGGGATGGCACTCGGCGGCGCATTGATTTATTTTAATTTTGTCGATAAAGTGGAAAATGTAGAAGTTACGGAAGAGGCTCCCGATTTCACTGTAAAGACTTATGATGTTGTGGACGGGACGTTTACGGATGGGGAAACTTTTACGTTAAGCGAACAATCGAAATTGATGGTTATCAATTTCTGGGATACGTGGTGTGTCCCGTGTAAAGCGGAAATACCCCATTTTAACAAATTGCAAAGAAATTATCCCGAATACGTGGAGGTGCTCGTGTTATCTCCAGGCAAAACGGTGGCTTGGTTAAACAATTCCTCCGAGGCAGACGGGTGGGAAAATTTTGAATTGACCTTTGGACATTATGGGCAGAACGACGTATATGCACAGTACGGCTTTACCTCAGGGTTACCTTGTACGGCAATCGTGCATGACGGAAAAATCGTATACCGTAGGCAAGGCGGATTGTTGTATAAGGAACTAAAAACGGAGGTTTTGAAATATCTTCCTGCCGACGTCCAGTCTAAGTATCCCGATGAAGAAATCGTGTTTGAGCAAAAGAATTGGTGGAAAGAGAACGCCTTAGGGGTTACGTTTTTAGCGGTTTCCGCAGCAACCTTGGGCGGTGCAGTCGTTGTCAGTGCGGTAACGACGGCTAAGGATAAAAAGAAGAAAAAATAAGATAGGAATCAGTATGAAAAGCCCCGAAACGGTATACCGTTTCGGGGCTTTTCATACTGATTCC
>JBGVQH010000070.1:0-2328 GCA_045127475.1 Candidatus Scatosoma sp. | reverse complement strand
TCGTATGCAAAAATCAATTTAACCTTGGAAATTCAAGGGGTGGAACAGGGTTTTCACATGCTCGATTCCGTAGTGGCGAATATCGACGTTTGCGATACGGTATATCTCAAAAAGAAAACGGGAAAATATAGTAGCGTAATCATGCACGGACAGGGCAGCGAAAAAATCCCCCCCGAAAAGAACAACGCCTTAAAGGCAGCAGAGGCGTTTTCGGCGACTTTTGGGACGAACGGTGCGGAAATCACGATTTTTAAGGATATTCCTATCGGCGCGGGGCTTGGCGGCTCCTCTGCGGATATTTGCGGAGTGCTCAACGGTATGGCGCGCCTGTACGGCGTGGAAGATAGAGAAAAGCTGAAAGCGCTTGCCGATACGCTTGGCAGCGACACGGGATATATGTTAAACGGCGGTTTTGCGCGCATGCAAGGCAGGGGTGAACGGGTAACGCCACTAAAAACGGATACGACCTTGTACCTGTTGTTGCTCTGCCCCAAATCGCCTGTGTCGGCGGGCGAATGTTATAAAAAATACGACGAACTGCCCCACACCCTTGCTTGGAGGGAAAGTCAAACGGAAAATTGTATCCGTGCTTTAATAGAAAAGGACGTACAGGGGGTAGGCACGTGTTTAATCAACGATTTATACCTGCCCGCCCTGCACGTAAACGGCGACGTGTTGACGGCGTACGAGGAGGCGTGTGCCTTTTCCCCTTTGGGCGCGTGCATGAGCGGTTCGGGCAGCGCGGTATACGCGCTGTTTGAAACGAAAGAGCTTTGCGACTGGGCAAAGAGCCGTTACAAAGGCAAATTCAAAGTGTTTACCGCCAAAACAATCGTGCCCGATTATACGGGAACGAAGAAAAAAAGGCTGGGTTTGTGGCGCAGCCCTTATCGGCTCAGCGAGGAAGAGGAAAGCCTAATCAAAGGCGAATAATCGCAAAAGGATAGGGGACGTGTCGCGATGAACGCGAAAAAGCGACGAAAAATACAAAAATTTTGGAGAAAAATATGGAAGAAAGAATGATTGACGACGAATACGGCAGAGGGATTCGGTTGAAAAAGACGAAGGACGGCTACGTAGACGTAACGGACGAGCTGGCGGCGGACAATACGGATAATGGGGAGGAGCTGGCGGACGAGGTTTCCTTTGCCTTTCCGATAACAGACGTAGACGAGGACGACGAGGATTTGGTAGGGCTTAGCCCCGAAGAGGCGCTTGCGCTCCGTCAAAAAAAAGCGGCGGACGCGGCGAAACGGCAGGCAGAATACGCGGAAGCGTGTCAGCGTGGCGAGGAATTGCTTGCCGAGGGGAACTATGCGGAGGCGGAAAGGGAATTTGAACGGGCGTTGACCTTGGACGAAATTGCGGCGGTGGCGTCGGCGGGATATTGGCGCGCTAAGACGGAAAATTTTGCAAAGCCCGACGTGCTTGCACAGGAATACGCCAAGGACGGCATAGAAAGTTTGGAGTACGATTTGGGGTATGAGGCGGCAGACATATTGCGGCGAGATTACCGAGAGGTATTCCAACAACGTCATGACGAGCTGGCGGAAGAGGAAAAACCGCTCGCCCAAGAGGTAGAGGGCAAACAGCAAAAGAGGCGCAAGGTACTCCTGTCCCGTCTGATTAAGAGCAGTGTTGCGACGGCGGCGTTTGCAATCGTAACGGTGGTGATGATAATTTTGGCGTGGACGAGTTTTGCTGACCGCGTAACCGTGCCGCAGGGACAAAGAACGGGTTTTATCGTAAAAGCGTGCGTGTATGCAGGGGTTGCGGCGGTAAGCTTTATCGTTTTACTGCTTTGCGCCAACAAGCTGTATAACGCTGTGCGCATGCATCTTCGTAACGAGCGACTTTCCTCCACGGAGAACGGAAAACGTCTTGTGGTGGTGCGCAAATACAAGGCGTTGTATGCGGCTCTGTTGGAAAACGGCTCGACGGCGGACTTTGCAGATGAAAGTTCGGAAGAGGCAACGGAAGAATGAGGAAGTGATAAGAAAGTGCCATAAAAGGGCAAAAAAGCGCGGAAGCATACTACTTCCGCGCCGTTTTTATTATATAAGGAAGTAAATTCTCTTGCGTTACGGCGTTTTTCGTGGTATAATAAAAGTGTATGAAGAAAATTTTGTCCTATATAAAACCGTATAAATGGCAAGCCCTGCTCGGCCCTCTTTTCAAGCTTTTAGAGGCGACGTTCGAGCTGTTGGTGCCTTTCGTTGTGGCGGCAATCGTTGACAACGGAATTGTCGCGCGCGATTTCTCTTACGTTGTTTGGGCGGGTGTGATTTTGTCGGGCTTTGGGCTGTTTGGTTTTATTTTTGCGGTGGC
>JBGVQH010000069.1:0-3493 GCA_045127475.1 Candidatus Scatosoma sp. | reverse complement strand
GACATCGTTACGTTGTAATCTTCCATATACACAACGTTGAGTTTTGCCGCGATTTTCGGGTTTTTGCGAATATCTTCCGCCAGGAAACAAATCAGCTTGATAATCTTCTTGGCCATATAGTACCCTGCCGCTGCTTTTGCTGCGAAAATATACGTCTTGGGCTGTATAGGCGCGTCGGGATTTTCTTTCAAAATCAGATAATCATGAATGATATGCAAAACGTTCAAAAGCTGGCGTTTGTATTCATGCAAACGCTTTGCTTGGACGTCAAAAATCGTATTCGGATTGATAATAACGCCCTGTTTTTTATAGGCAAAATCCGCAAACTGTTTTTTCTTAATTGCTTTGATTTCATCCAGACGTTTCAAAACGCTTTCGTCGTTTTCAAATTTCTTAAACGCCGCCAGCTTGGACGCGTCTTTTGCGTACCCCTCGCCGATGCAATCATTGAGCAAAGCACAAAGCTCGGGGTTGGACTGGTTCAGCCAACGTCTGTGTGCGATACCGTTCGTAACGTTTGTAAACTTTTCGGGTGTATAATCATGGAAATCTTTGAAAATGCTTTCTTTAATAATGTCGCTGTGCAACCCCGAAACGCCGTTGACGTGGTGCGAGCCGTATACGGATAAATTCGCCATTTTCACGGTGTTATAGGACATGATTGCCATACGGGAAATCTTATCCCAATCCCCGGGGAATTTCTGCCATAAATCCTCGCAGAATCTGCGGTTGATTTCTTTTAAAATCGAGTAAATTCTAGGCAATCTTCTTGCGATTAAATCTTCGGGCCAAGTTTCAAGCGCCTCTGCCAAAACCGTGTGGTTGGTATACGCGCAAACGGACGTCGTAATATTCCACGCCTCGTCCCAAGACAAACCGTTTTCGTCGATTAAAAGGCGCATCAATTCGGGGATTGCCAGGGCAGGGTGTGTGTCGTTCAAATGAATTGCCGCCATTTTAGGCAACAATTTCACCGAACCGTATCTTCTCTTGTGGTCCGCCAAAATGTTCTGTAAGGACGCGGAAACAAGGAAATATTGCTGTTTTAAGCGCAAAGATTTCCCCTCCATATGGTTATCCGCGGGATACAAAACTTTGGAAATTAAGTCCGCCTCGTTATCGTCTTTCATAACGGATGCATAATCCCCTTGCGAGAATAATTTCATGTCGAAATTTTGTATGCTTCTTGCTTTCCAAAGACGAAGTACGGAAACCGCTTTGCTATCGTACCCCGAAACCATCATATCGTACGCAACCGCCTGAATTTCCTTAGCGTCGCGATAGATTGATTCCATACCGTGTTCCGTCCATTTTTCTTCGATATAACCGTCGAATTTAACGGTGAACACCTTGTCGCTTCTCTGGGTTAACCAAACTTCGCCGCCAGGCAACCAAACGTCGGGCAATTCCGTCTGCCAACCGTCTACGATTTTCTGTTTGAACAGACCGTAATCATAGCGGATTGAGTATCCCATTGCGGGATAATCCCCCGTAGCCAACGCATCCAAGAAACACGCTGCCAAACGTCCTAAACCGCCGTTGCCAAGCCCTGCATCTGGTTCTAATTCGTACAGTTCTTCCAAGGTTACGTCATATTCTTTCAACGCCTCGGCAAAGGTCTCACCCAAACCAAGGTTAAAAATGCTGTTTTTTAAGGAACGTCCCATCAGGAATTCCATGCAAAGATAGTACACGCGCTTTGCTTTTTTTGCTTTCGTTGTCAGGTGGAAATTGTGCCGTTTTTCCAGCATAATATCCCGCACGCTCATAACGACAGCCTTGTAAAGCTGATCCTTTCTTGCCTCGGACGGTGCTACGCCGAAATAGCGCGAAAGCTTACCTTTGATAAGCTCCTTTGCCGCCGACTCCGTAATTTGTTCTTTTTTCATATCTCAAATCTCCTAAAAAGTTATTTTTCGTTTGTGCTTTATCCCTTTTCGTTATCAATACCAAGTGTGAAAGGTAACGTCGTACAGCTTTTTGTAATCTTCTGCAGAACGTTGCCACGAGAAATCCGTAGTAGCCGCCTTTTTCATTAAGGCTGTCCATTGTTCGGTATTTTTATACACGTCCAATGCCTCGTGTACTACGTACAGCATATCGTAGGGATTGCAAGAGGAAAACGTAAATCCGTTCCCGCCTGCGCCGTAAGGCTTGATACTGTCGTACAATCCGCCCGTTTCTCTCACAACAGGCACGGTTGCATAACGCGAAGCAATCATTTGCGACAAGCCGCAAGGCTCGCTAACCGACGGCATTAAGAAAATATCTGCCCCCGAATAAATTTTCTTGGAAAGGTCGCCGTTGAACGCGATATTCGCCGACATTTTCCCTTCGTAATTTGCCCCAAGTCCGCGGAAATAGTCCTCGTACGCACTATCTCCCGTGCCAAGCAATACGAACTGGATATCTTCGTGCAGAATATCCTCCGCCACCGTTTTGACAAGCTCTAAGCCCTTATGCGAAACCAAACGGGTAATCATGGCAATAATTGGTACGTCCTTGATGGGCAAGCCGAGCATTTTTTGCAGTTCTGTCTTACAGGTCTTTTTTCCTGCAAAATTTTCCGCGGAATAGTTTTCAAACAAGGCTTTGTCCGTTTCGGGATTGTATGTATCCACGTCAATACCGTTTAAAATACCCGTCAATTTATTTTTGTTTTTAAGGATAATATCCTCTAAGCCGTGCGCGTATTGCGCCGTCATAATCTCTTTTGCGTACGTCGGACTGACCGTTGAAAACTGTTCGCAACATTCAATCGCAGCTTTCATCAGGTTGATACAGCCGTCGTATTCCATAAGCCCTGCAAATTCGTCGTCAATACCGAACAAATCGCCTAAAATATCCATAGAATATTTACCTTGATATTCAATATTATGAATGGTAAACAAAGCGCGGATAAATTGATATTCGGGACGTTTGCAGTAAATCGTTTTTAAATAAATTGCCGCAAGAGCCGCCTGCCAATCGTGGCAATGCAAAACGTCGGGATAAAAATCAATAACAGGCATCATTTCTAAAACACTGCGCGAGAAAAAGGCAAAGCGTTCCCCATCGTCGTAGTATCCGTAGCAACCCGTACGCTTGAAATAATATTCGTTGTCCACAAAATAGAACGTAACGCCGTTTTCAACACAAGTAAAAATACCGCAGTATTGATTACGCCAAGAAAGCGGCACGTAAATATTCCCAAGGAAAGACAGCTTTCTGCGCTGTTCGGGCTTGATGTCTGAATACAAAGGCAAAATCACGCGAATATCGAATTTGGGGTCTTTAGCCAAAGCCTGCGGCAAAGAACCGATAACGTCGGCAAGCCCACCTGTTGCGATAAAGGGACGAGCCTCGGACGCAACGAAGAGAATTTTCTTTTTTGCCACCACAGTCGGATCTTTTTTCTTGGTCTTTTTGGGTGCAGAAACTTCTGCATTGTCGACAATTTCTATCATTTTCGTCTTTTTAGTTGCCATAAATACTCCTAAAATTTAAATATAAA
>JBGVQH010000068.1:0-4633 GCA_045127475.1 Candidatus Scatosoma sp. | reverse complement strand
ATAGCAAACGTCAGCCTCACCGCTCGCTAAAATTTCGTCGATAATTGCGAGGTTGGGCACGACGTGCCCCGCGCTGCCACCGCCCGTAAAGAGAATTTTTTTCATAAACACCGCCTTAATAGCTAATAATCGTTCAATATTATTATAGACGGTGCGCTTTTGAAGTATGCAAAAATAAGAAAAAACCGACGGGCTTTCCGTCGGTATTTTAAAGAATTATTCGTTAGCGATATAACGCGGCGATTTGCGTGGCGTGGCTTGCAACGCGGTCGCAAAGTTCTTGAGGGGCAACGACTTTCATGCCTGCGCCAAGGCTGACGATTTTACGTACCAAGCTTTCGTCGTCGGGTAAGGTAACTTCCGCTTGCCATTTTCCATTTTTGTATTGCAGATTTTCCACGCCCAGCCAGTCTTGTGCGTCGGCAAACGCATTCTCGTCTACCTCGAAAATCGCCGTTACCGTCTTTTCGTTCGTCCAATAATTTAAGGGAATATCCTCGCGCGCAAAGGGGCGTTTGACAAAGCTTTCCTCTGTTTTCGTGGCGGCGAAAATACGTCCTAAGCGGAATAGGCGAAAGGCGCGTTGTTTATGACAAAAGGCGAATACGTACCATACGGTTTGTTTAAAAACCAGCACGTGCGGCTCGATTTTTCTTTGCGTTTTTTCGCCCATGCGGGAATGGTATTCGATATCCAAAACAATCCGATCACGGATACATTCTTCAACGAGGCGCATCTTCTCCGAAAAGGTATGCGTATCTCCCCAAGTGCCGCCGTCTACTAAAATATTACCAAGCTCGCCCGAAAGGGTTATGTCGCGGCGTTCCGATTTTAACTGCGCGGAAAGCTTGCGTTTGGCGTCCAAAAACCGTTCCTGCGGGAGCTGGGAATACATAGCGGTTAAAGCCTCGATTGCCGCTTCGTATTCCTCTTTGGTCATAAAACCCATCGGCAGTTTATAATTGTCCGATATATAAATGCCGCCGTTCCTGCCCTGTTTGACGTATACGGGCAAACTGTTAGACATCAAATCGATATAGCGGTACACTGTCCGTTGAGAGATTTCGTATTTTTCTGCAAGGGAATTTGCCGTCAACTTGCGCTTTGCCAACAGGTCGAATAAAATGGCGATTAAAATGGAAAATTTCATAATCGGCACAGCTCCATTTTTTTTATTTTTTCTAAAAATATTTTAACATATATGACAGACGTTGTCAAGTTTTTTGTGTTATTCTATCCTTGTAAAAAACACAAAGGCGGAAGAAAATATGTGGAATTTTGACGAATACGTAACGAAAATGGAAGAAAGACGTGCGCAGGAAAAACGGGCGTGGTTCAACGCGGCGATTGCGCAGGGTTTACGCGAAAAAACGCACGGAGAATCCGTTGCGGAATTGTACGCGGCGCTGACGTTTGTGGGCGGTGTTTCAGACGTTTTGCCGTCCGTAGGTGCGGGAAGAGGGTTGCAGCCTGCCTTTTAAGAGGGTTTTTGCTTTCTGTAAGCGAAAAAATCCGCAAAACGCTTGACAAAGCCTTGGGAAAAGTGGTACATTGTATAATAATCTATGATAAAAGTCCGCTCTTCAAAAAGAGCGTTTTGAAAGGAGTAAAAACAATGGCAAACGTAATGGACACGCTCCGCGCGCGCGGTTTCGTAAAACAGACGGTATACGAAGAGGAATTGTACGAAAAGCTCGGCAAGGAAAGCGTGCCTTTTTATATCGGGTTCGACCCCACGGCAGATTCTCTGCACGTAGGGCATTTTATGCAGCTAATTGCAATGCATCACATGCAGCAGGCGGGGCACAAGCCCATCATTTTGATTGGCGGCGGTACGGCAATGGTCGGCGACCCGTCGGGCAGAACGGATATGCGTTCCATGATGACGAAAGAAACGATTCGCCACAACGTGGAATGTTTTAAAAAGCAGATGGCGCGTTTTATCGATTTCGAGGGTGAAAACGCGGCGATTGTCGTGGACAACGGCGACTGGCTGCTCGATTTGAATTATATCGATTTCTTGCGGGAAATCGGTGCGCATTTCTCTGTAAATACCATGCTCAGAGCAGAGTGCTTTAAGCAGCGTTTGGAGAGAGGCTTGTCTTTTTTGGAATTCAACTATATGCTGATGCAGGGCTACGATTTCCTCGTTCTGTACAGAAAATACGGCTGTCAGTTAGAGCTTGGCGGCGACGACCAGTGGAGTAACATTTTGGCGGGCGCTAACCTCATTCGTGTAAAGGAACAAAAGCCTGCGTTTGCTATGACGTTTACCCTTTTGACGACGTCGGACGGCAAAAAAATGGGTAAGACGGCAAAGGGCGCTGTATGGTTGGACGAAAACAAAACCACTCCGTACGAATTTTATCAATATTGGCGCAATATCGCGGACGAGGACGTGGAAAAGTGCATGAAATTGCTTACGTTCTTGCCGTTGGAACAGATTGAGGAGCTTTGCGCGCATCGCGACGAGCGTATCAACAAGGCAAAGGAAGTTTTGGCGTACGAGCTTACCAAAGAGGTACACGGCGAAGAAAAGGCGAATTTGGCGCAAAGCCAAGCCAAAGCGGCGTTCGGCGGTGCAGATGCAGAGCTTTTGACCAAGGAAGTTTCGGACGTTGTTACGGTTGTGGACGCTATGGTTGCGACTGGCGTTGCAAAATCGAAGGGCGAAGCGCGCCGTTTAATCGAACAGGGCGGCGTATCAGTGGACGAAACCAAGGTAACGGACGCGAATATGCCGATTCCCAGCAACGAATTCGTGTTGCATAAAGGCAAAAAAGTACACCTGAAAGTGGTGGTTAAATAAGCAAAATCAAGAGCGGCGGAAGAAAATTTCGCCGCTCTCGTTATTGACAAGTGCGCGCTTGTATGTTATAATGGAAAAAAGCGGAAAAAAGGAGAGGGAGATGGAAAAATCGGTGCGGACGGTGTTTGCCCGTCGCGAGAGTGAAAAAATTATCGAAAAATCCCGATTTATCACTTTTTCCGCGCACGTGGAGAGCGAGGAAGAGGCGCGTGCGTTTATTGCGGAAATCCGTTCTAAACATTCACTTGCCACCCACGTATGTTACGCGTTTATCTCGGATAAGACGGGGCATTTGCAACGCTTTTCGGACGATGGCGAGCCGCAGGGCACGGCGGGCGTTCCGATTTTAGAGGTGTTAAAAGCAAAAAAACTGTTTGAAACAGCGGTGGCGGTCGTTCGATATTTCGGCGGCGTTAAGCTCGGTGCGGGCGGTTTGGTGCGTGCGTATTCGTCGTCGGCGGCGGAAAACCTTGACGGCGCGGATATTCGGCTTTTGGAAATGTGCCAAGAATATACGATTACCGTCGATTATACGGGGATTGACAGCGTGCAAAAATATCTTTCGTCCAAGCCTTGTAATTTGCTTTCGACCGATTACGGAGAAAAAGTTTTCTTTCTCGTGGCGGTAAAAAAGACGGACGGGGAAGCTTTTGTGCAAGAGCTTGTCGATTACATGCAGGGCAGAGTGTCTTACGAAAAGGGTAAGGAATATTACGCGCCCTTTAAGGAATGAAATGCGCTTGTGGCGCGAATTATTCTAACGAAAATGAATTGCGCTTTGCGCATGAATTGACGGCTCTGCCGTCATTGTGGAAATAGTACAATAATGCCGACGAAGTTGGCAAATCATGAAAATTAAAGATTTTCAAATCATGAACGCGTTGCGTTCAAATTATGGCGACAGCCAAATCATGATAACAGGGGGTAGCTTTATGAAATATTGTACTTTACGGGATATGTACGCATCGTCGATTGTGATGGGCTGCATGCGTATTGCAGACAAGCCGTTAGAACAGGTGGAAAAGGTAATGGTTGCGGCAATGGGCGCGGGCGTAAATATGTTCGACCTTGCCGACGTATACGGCGCGGGGAACAGCGAAAAAGTGTTCGGTGTGGCAATCCGCGACCTCGGTGTCAACCGCAAGGATTATATTCTGCAAACGAAGTGCGGTATCCACAAGGACGAAAACGGGAAAATCGTACTCTTTGATTTTTCCAAGGAGCATATTTTGTCTTCGGTGGAAAGCAGTTTAAAACGGTTAAACACCGAATATATCGATATTTTGCTCCTGCATCGCCCCGATACGCTGGTCGAGCCCGAAGAGGTGGGCGAGGCGTTTGAGCGGTTGCGCGACGACGGCAAGGTAAAGGCGTTTGGCGTCAGCAATTTCTCTGCTACGCAGATGCAGCTTTTCCGTGCGTCGGGCATTGAAATTGTAGCCAACCAAATGCAATTTTCGCTTGGGCATACCGCGCCGATTGACGCGGGCTTTAACGTCAATATGTACAAGGACGAATCGGTAACAAGGGCAGGGGACGTGTTGGAATACAGCCGCCTGCGTAATATTCCCTTGCAGGCTTGGTCGCCTTTGCAATACGGATTTTTCGAGGGCGTGTTTATCGGCAACGAAAAATTCCCAGTGCTCAACGCAAAGCTTGCGGAAATTGCCGAAAAGTACGGCGTAACGACGACGGCGATTGCGTTTGCTTGGATTTTGCGCCATCCTGCGTTTAAACAGGCGGTTACGGGTACGACCAACCCGCGACGAATGAAAGAAATTTGTGCGGCGGCGGATATTACGTTGACGAGAGAAGAATGGTACG
>JBGVQH010000067.1:0-22009 GCA_045127475.1 Candidatus Scatosoma sp. | reverse complement strand
ACAAGCCCTGCCACGGCAGGTTGTTATAACAAAATAAGAAAAAATATTTCGGAGGATAAACATATGCCTAAACAGAAAACACATAGCAGTACGAAAAAGCGTTTCTGGCTTACCGGTTCGGGGAAAGTAAACCGTTCCCACAGCGGTAAGAACCACAAAGCTGAAACCAAGAACAGAAAGAGAAAAAGACGTCTTCGTCAGGGTGCTCTCGTTGCTTCCACGCAGGAAAACACGGTTAAGAGCATGATGCCGTACAAGAAATAAGAGAAAGGAGAATAGAGAAGTATGCGTATTAAAAGAGCAGTAAACGCTGTAAAAAAGCGTAGAAAGATTTTTAAGCTTTCCAAAGGTTACTACGGCAGCAAGAGCCGTTCGTATAGAATCGCTCGCGAAGCGGTTATGAAGTCGTTGAACTATGCGTTCATCGGCAGAAGAAGAAGAAAGAGAGATTTCCGTCGTTTGTGGATTGCGCGTATCAACGCAGCAGCAAGAATGAACGGTATGTCTTACAGCAAGCTTATGCACGGTCTTAACGTTGCAGGTATCAACCTCAACAGAAAGGTTCTTGCTGACCTTGCAGTAAACGATGCAGCGGCATTCACTGCACTCGTTGAAAAAGCGAAAGCAGCGCTTTAATCGATAAAAAGCCTTTTAGCAGTAAAAGGCTTTTTCCTTATTTTTGCAGAAATGATTTTAACGTCAAAAAACAATCCGCTTATTAAAGAAACGGCTGCCTTAAAAGAGAAAAAGGGCAGGAAAGAGCAGGGGCTTTTTCTCGTCGAGGGGCGCAAGATGGCGGCGGAATGCCAAAAGAGTGATTTCGTGGTCGAAAGGGTATTTGTCGCGGAAAGTTACACGGGCGAAAATCCGTTTGGTGAAGAGTTGACCGTTTGTGTTTCCGACGACGTATTTCGCTATCTTTCGGACGAAAAGACGCCGCAAGGGATTTTGTGTCGGGTGAAAATTCCCGATACAGGGTTGCTCGCGCCCAAGGGCAGATGTCTGTTCTTGGACGGAGTGGCAGACCCGGGCAACGTCGGCACGATTTTGCGTACGGCAAACGCCGCGGGTTACAATCGCGTATATTTGACAAACGAATGTGCCGACCCGTATTCCCCTAAGAGCGTTCGCGCAAGTATGAGCGGCGTGTTTTTCACCGAAATTTGCCGCGGAGCGCGTAAGGAAATTTTGTCCCTCTTGGACGGATTTCCTATTGTAATCGCAGACATGGGTGGGGTGGACGTGTTTTCGTTTACGCCTCCCAAAGAGTTTGCCTTGGTAATCGGAAACGAGGCGAACGGCATTTCGGACGAGGTTGCAAACGCGGCGGCGTATACGGTGAAGATACCCATGCGTGGTACGCAGGAAAGTTTAAACGCGGCGGTATCCGCAGGGATTATTATGTACGTTTTGCAAAACGGAAAGGTAGAATAATATCCGCTGTCATTGCTAGCCGACTTGTTCGGCATAGCAATCGCGGAAAAACAGTAATTAAGGAGAAAATAATATGTCAGGACATAGCAAATGGCACAATATACAGGCGAAAAAAGGTAAGGCGGATGCGGCAAAGGGTAGAATTTTTACCAAGCTCGGCAGAGAAATTGCGGTCGCGGCAAAATCCAACCCTAATCCCGACACCAACAGCAAGCTTGCCGATATTATCGCAAAGGCAAAAGCGGCGAATATGCCCAACGACAATATTCAGCGTAGCATTAAAAAAGCGTCGGGTGAAATGAGCGGCGCGGATTATAAGGAATTGACCTACGAGGGCTATGGTGTAGCGGGCTCGGCGGTGATTATCGTAACGCTTACGGACAACATCAACCGTACGGCGGGCGACGTGCGCGCAATTTTGGGCAAGCACGGCGGTCAGCTTGGTCAAAACGGTTGCGTATCCTACAACTTCGACAACAAGGGTTATATTGTAGTAGAAAGAACGGTAGAGCTTGACGAGGACACGATTACGGAAATCGCGCTCGAGGCAGGTGCGGACGACGTTGTGGTCAGCGACGACGTGTACGAGATTTTTACCGACCCCGACGCATTCTCCGACGTTCGTAAATTCTTGGAAGAAAAGAACGCGGAAATGATGGCGGCTGCACCCAAGGCCAGAAGAAACGAGGAGGAAGAACCCAAGATTCGTTTCGTACAGGCGGAAGTTGCCATGATTCCTCAAAACAAGATTACGTTGCCCGAGGACAAGGTAGCAACCTTTGAAAAGATGATTGACGCTTTGGAAGAACACGACGACGTACAAAACGTATATCATAACGTAGATTTGCCCTACGACGACGAAGAATAATAAAAACGACGTATCTGCGTCGTGTTTCAGCGTTGTTGCTTGGTTACGTACTATCGGTACGCGCCCTCGCGACGCTTTGAATCGCTCGCATCTCCGCCGTTTTGAAAACAAATCGTAAACAATCAAAAACACCCTCAACTAAGCACGGTTGAGGGTGTTCTATTTTTATAAAAAGTTATTCAGCGTCCTTTGCCGCTCTCCATTCGCCGATTGCCTTGGAGAGTTGGTCGGGACAAGAGGTATTATTTCGACAACGGATACCCGCCAAAAGAGATTCCACTTCGTCTACGTTCTTTCCTTCGACAAGCTTTGCAATTCCTTGCAAATTGCCGCCGCAACCGCCGATAAAACGAACGTTGTGCATTTTATTTTCTGCGTCAACGTCAAACAGAATTTGTCTAGAACACGTGCCTTTCGTAGAATACGTAAACATAATAAATACCTTCCTTGTAAAGATTATAAAAACGAAATCGTTTGGTTAATCGACCAACGTTTCGTAGATTGCCGAATACAGTTCGGAGGCTTTGCTTTCCCAACTCTTGTAGATGTTCTGCGCTGTTTTTTTGTCGGGAATGACGAATTTTAATTCGAGCATGGGCTGTATGGGGGCGATAATTTTTAAAAACACGGTGTACGAACCGTCCACGTTTTGAAAATAATCGGCTTTACATTCCTGACGGTTTCTAAGTTTTCCGCTGTTGGTTTTGATAAAGGTTGAAATCTCGTCGCGGATACTCTTGGGGATTGTGATATAAAAGCTATTCAAGCTTTCTCTGCCGTCGCTCGTAATCGTATACAGAGCCTCTTCGTCGGGGGAGGAAATGCGGCACAAAAAACCGTCGTCAATCAGCTTGGGCAGCAATTCCATACAATCCATATAATTCAGCCAATTATTGCCCGCGGTACACATTTCCACAACCGTCCGTTCGGAAAGGGCGCTTTCCATCTTATCAAAAACGTAAAGCACGATTAGCTTATTAACGGACATTTCCCCTTGGATTTGCATTTGTAAAACTCCTTCGTATGCGCAGTTTACGCAAAAGTAGAAACACAATCTTTAAAACGTTCTTGTATTATAACTGAAAAAGCAAAAAAAATCAAGACGTTTTGCTAAAAAATCTTGGATATTTTTCTTTTTTGTGCTATAATGATAATAATCTTAAAAAAACTTGGTAAAAATGTCAAAGGGGCGTTTTATGGATTATACAGAAAAAACGGTCAATAAAAATTATGTTTTTCGCGGAAAAATACTCACGGTGCGTTGCGACGATGCGCTGTTGCCTGACGGTAGACCTTGTACCCGTGAAGTGATTGAACACGGTGGCGGTGCATGTGTATTATACGAAGAGAACGGCAAGATATTGCTCGTTAGACAATACCGCTATCCTTACGGGGAAACGATTTTGGAAATTCCGGCTGGAAAAATCGACGGCAAGGAAGAACCGATTGTAACCGCCGCAAGAGAGCTGGAAGAAGAGGGGGGTATTAAGGCGAAGCGGTTTGAATTGTTGTTTGTCGATTACCCTAGCCCCGGTTACACCAACGAAAAAATTTATATCTATCGTGCGTACGATGGCGAAAGAACGAAAGCGCATTTGGACGACGGCGAGTATTTGGACGCGGAATTTTTTCCCGAAGACGAGGTGTGGGAAATGCTAAAAAACGGAGAGTTTTTTGACGGCAACACGATTATTGCTTTGCAGGCGTACTTCTTGACTAAAAAATAAAGAGCGAAAACAAAAACAGAGCCGATTTCTCGGCTCTGTTTTTGCAAAGTAAAAATAAGGAGATGAAGAAAAAATTAGTAGCCGTTATTGCAGCCGCAATTACACGAGCAGCCGCACGACGGGGTGAGGAAAGATGCCAGCGTTCCGTTCTTGTACAGGCAGAACAAAAGGGCGAGAATTACGGGTAAGCCGCAACCGCTTAAAACGTTCGAGCAGAACACACCGTTCTTCGAGCCGAGCACGAGCAGAGCGATAAGAATCCAAAGGGTACAATTACCCTGATTGCAACAAGTCATAATAAACCTCCTGTGTTTTGCCGCAGGGGATATGTACTACCGCCAAGCGGCGGAAAAACCTACGGCGACGTGTTTCTATTACATCATATTCTTGATGGGGGTAAGGTTGTGTAGAAAAAGGATGATTTCCAATATTTTTTTGTGAGATTATTCGATTTTTCCCTTTATTTCCTTGCCTAAATAAAAAAAATGCGGTATAATAAAAATATACTCGTGGAGAATACGCTTTTAGGTGGTTCTACCAAGCAAACGAGTAAATAGTTGTTTTGCTACGGGTATCGCAGGAGCGAACTCGATAGGAGGTTTTTATGGAAAAGCGGAAGTATTTTTCCGCGAAACGGATTACGGGCTTGGCGATTTTGTTGGCGCTCGTAATCGTTTTGCAGGTGTTTGGCAGTTATTTTAAGATCGGTGCGACGTCGCTTAGTTTCGTCCTTGTGCCCATTGTCTTGGCGGGAATATTGTATGGAGCGATTGCAGGTGGAATCGTGGGGCTTGCATTCGGGATTGTGGTGTTAATCCAAGGAGCGATGGGCGTCGATCCGTTTACGCTGGTTTTATTGGAAGATCATCTCGTATGGACGGTGTTGCTTTGCGTGGTGAAAGGAACGGCGGCGGGTGTCGTTTCGGGATTGCTCTATAAATGGATAGCAAAGAAAAATAGCTACGTCGGCGTGTTTGTTGCAGCGGCTGCTGCGCCCATTGTCAATACGGGGCTGTTTATTTTGGGCTCGCTTGCCTTTTTACAAGATTCCCTTGCGCCTATGGCAGCGGGTTACGAAGGCGGAAAAACGGTGATTTATTTCTTGCTTATCGGTTGTGCGGGGATTAACTTTTTGGTAGAATTTATCATCAATCTCGTGCTTGCGCCCTCTATCCACACCGTTTGCCGCATCGTCGGTAAACGCATAAAATAATAGGAAAAACAGACATGATTATTTGTATAGATATCGGCAATACGAATATAAAATACGCCATTTACGACGGGGACGAATTAAAAATTTCTTCCCGAGTGGCGACGGATTTTAAAAAGACTTCGGACGAGTACGGCGCGCAGCTTACAGGCATGCTCTCTGCGCGTGGGGTAAACGTGGAAGATATCGAGGGGGGGATCGTTTCCTCGGTTGTGCCCTCGCTGGATTATACCATTGATAAGATGTGTCAGCTGTATTTGGGGATTGAACCCTTGCATATTGCGCCGGGGTTGAAATCGGGCTTGAATATCCGTTGCGACGACGCTCGCGAGGTAGGTGCAGACCGTATCGTCAACTGCGTTTCGGCGATTGTGGGGTACGGAGAAAGTACACCGATGATTGTGGTAGATTTCGGTACGGCGACGACGTTTAACATTATCAGTGAAAACAACGAATTTATTGGTGGCGTTATCGCGCCAGGGATAAAAGGTTCGCTTGATTCGCTTGTCAACGGCACGGCGAAATTGCCCCGCGTGGAAATCGAAGCGCCTAAGAGTATTATTGCAAAAAATACGGTAACCAACATGCAGGCGGGGATAGTTTTCGGTTTTGCAGGATTGGTTGAATATATTGTAAAGCGCATTAAAAAGGAACTGAAAGCCCCCAAGGTAAAAACGATAGCAACGGGCGGTTTTTCCACGATTATCGCCAAGGAAATCGAGGGGATAGACGTGGTGGATAAGCTGCTGACGTTAAAGGGTTTGAAATATCTTTACGATTTAAACACAGTAAAACAATAAAGAAAAAAATGCCAAGCGGCAGGAGGTTTAGGATATGAAAAAGAGAGTAGGCGTTGCAATTCTCGGTTTGGGCGTAGTCGGCGGCGGTACGTACAGAACGCTGGTTGATCACAGAGAATTTTATTTAAAAACGCAAAACGTCGATATCGTCGTAGAGAGCGTTTTGGATAAAAATACGGCAAGATTAAAAGAACTCGGCGTTCCCGAAGAATGTATCGCAGGCAGTATTGCGGAGGTGGTGGCAAACCCTGCCATTGATATCGTTATCGAAACGATTGGCGGCGTAGGCGTAGCGAAAGAATTCGTTATGATGGCACTCAAAGAGGGGAAGACCGTCGTTACCGCAAACAAAGAAATGATTAGCAAATGCTCGCACGAGCTGGAGCGTATCGCAAAGCGCAACAGCTGCGGTTTGTATTACGAGGCAAGCTGCGTAGGCGGCGTACCCATTATCCGTACCCTTTTGGACGGCGTACAGGCGAACCATATTACCGAAATGATGGGTATTGTCAACGGTACGACGAACTATATTTTAACGAAGATGGCGCAGGACGGCGCAGATTATCAAACGGCGCTTAAAGAGGCGCAGGCGCTTGGCTATGCGGAATTCGACCCCACCAATGACGTGGAGGGGTTTGACTCGACGTACAAGCTGTCCATTCTTTCGTCCATGGCGTTCCATACCAAAGTGCCGTATACCAAAGTGCATCGCGAGGGGATTACGTCGGTCAGTGCGATAGATATTGCTATCGGCAAGGAATTTGGGTACGTTTTAAAATTGCTTGCAATCGGTAAAAACAGCGAAAGAGGGGTAGAAGTGCGCGTGCACCCCACGTTCATTCCCGCGGCGCATCCTTTGGCGAGTGTAAACGACGCATACAACGCAGTATATCTGCGCGGCGACGCTTTGGACGACATTATGCTGTACGGTAAGGGTGCAGGGGCGTTCCCTACGGCAAGTGCGGTGGTCAGCGACGTTATTTATGCGGCAACTCATTCTGAAATTAGATATTCTACCTTTAAAAATAATGCGACGGCGGAAAGTAACGTGAAGTTCATTTCCGATTTTGAAAGCGCATATTATATTCGTCTTTCGGTAGAGGACAAAGCGGGTACGTTGGCAAAGATTAGTAATATTTTCGGTAAATGCGGCGTATCCATCGTGGAGATTGCGCAAAAGCAGAAAATTGAGGGCGAAACGCGCGTTCCGCTTATCATCATTACGCACAAGACGCACGAGCAGGCAGTGAAAAACGCAGCAGCGAAGATTAACGCCTCCGAGGTTGGTTCGGTTGAGGCAGTCATTCGCGTAGAATCGTAAAAAGCAAATACCATGAGGGGGGACGGGGTTTTCTCGTTCCCTTTTTTAGCAGTAGAAGGAGAAATAGGGTGCAAGGTCTGATTATTATAAACGGCTATCCTAACGGCGAAAAGTTTTATCGCCAAGCAAACCGTATCGCGGAAGAATTGCGCTTGCTGGGCATAGAAACGGACGTTTTACGTAACGGCGAAATGACGGCAGCGATTCTTTCGACGGGGGACGTTACCGCGTTCACGGACAAAAAATACGATTTTGCCGTGTATTTGGATAAGGATAAATATCTTGGCAGAATATTGGAAAAAACAGGTTTGCGCCTCTTTAACGGCGCAGCGGCGGTGGAAACGTGCGACGATAAAATGTCGACCTATCTCGCGCTCCTTGGTGCGGGCGTGCCCCTTGTCGAAAGTATCCCTGCGCCTCTTTGTTATACACCGAATGCAAAAGCAAACGAAAGCTTTTTGCAAACGGTGGCAAAACAGCTTGGTTTTCCAATGGTAATGAAACAGAGCTATGGTTCGTTCGGGGCAGGGGTTCAACTCGTTCGCGATATGCCCGAGCTGATAAACGTGGAGCAAGAAAATCTTTACCGTCCGCATTTTTACCAGCGGTATATTGCGGAGGCAAGCGGTAGGGATATTCGCGTAATCGTTATCGGCGGAAAAACGGCGGCGGCGATGCAGCGAATTGCGGAAAAAGGTGAATTCCGTTCGAATATCGAGCTGGGCGGCAGGGGTGAAACCATTGAGCTTGCGCCAAAATACGCTGCAATCGCGGAAAGAGCGGCGCAAGTGCTTGGCTTGGATTATTGCGGCGTGGACGTGTTAGAAACGTCGGGAGGCGGCGTGATTTGCGAGGTTAATTCCAACGCCTTTTTCGAGGGCTTGGAAAAAACGACGGGGATTAACGTGGCGAAAAAATACGCCGAGTATATCGCAGAGCAGGTAAAATACAAGAAAAAACCTTGACATTGTGAAAGCTTTGTGATATAATAATTAGCATGTATCCACGTAGTGGATAAGTTTACAAAATCAATTTGGTGAAAATATGCTTAAAACAAATACAAAATTGAGAAGTAAAATGCTCGGCGTGGGCTTGTGTGTCTGCGACGTGTTATGGACGATAATCGCGGCGTTCGGCGCATTTTGGCTGTTGTCTTGGAAACAGTTTAATTTTGATTGGTTTACTACGATGCTCGCGTTTTGGGCGCTTAGCAACGCGTTGGCGGTGGTTGCATTTTGCTTGGTTTTGAGACTGTATTCCATACTTTTTTCGTCTGTAGGATTTCCCGAGGCACTTCGTACTTTAATGGTTTCCATGCTGATTGGCGCGGGGAATCTCGTATTTACTTTCGTTACTCATGCGGCGGACGTATACGTTGGCGTGGGCTATTCCGTGGTTGTGTTCTATACCATGTTGCTGTTTATCGGCTTAACGGGGTTGCGGTTTTCAAAACGCTTTTTCCGCGCGATACAAACACAAATTCTCAATCTGTTCAGTAAGAAAAAACGGGTTATGATTGTCGGTTGTAACAACGACGCGCTCACCCTTATCAGAAATATGAACGTGGAAAAGACCAGTCTGTACAAAGCCGCTTGTATTATCGACCCCAACAAAGAGTATTTGGGCAAACGCTTAGTGGATACCCGCGTGGTTGGCACGTTAGAAGATATTAAAGAAGTTTCTAAAAAGTACCGTATACAGGAGATTTTCGTTGCAATTCCCTCCCAAAAAAGAGGCTTGCTTGCCGAAGTTTTGGGGTATTGTAAGGAATGTGGTTGTCCCATTCGCTTGCTCCCTGAACTCTCCAAGATGACGGGTGGTGAAATCACCGTTTCCAAGCTCCGTCCTGTCAATATCGAGGATTTGCTTGGCAGAGAGCAGGTCAGCGTGAATTTGCACGAGGTAATGGGGTATATCGAGGGTAAAGTCGTGCTCGTTACGGGGGGCGGCGGTTCTATCGGCAGCGAGCTTTGCCGTCAGATAGCAACGCACAATCCCGCGCAGCTCATCATTTTGGATATTTATGAAAACAATGCGTACGAGATAGAACAGGAACTCAAACGCCATTGTCCCAACCTTAATCTTTTGACCTTGATCGCAAGTATCCGCGATAAGGCAAAGGTGCGTGACGTGTTTGAAAAATATCGTCCGCAAATCGTGTTCAATGCCGCGGCGCACAAGCACGTTCCTTTGATGGAAACCAGCCCTAACGAGGCGGTAAAAAACAACGTATTCGGTACGCTGAATATCGCGAAAGCGGCGGAAGAATTCCACGTGGAAACGTTCGTGCAGATTTCTACCGACAAGGCGGTGAACCCCACCAACATTATGGGGGCGACCAAGCGTATTTGCGAAATGCTTATACAAACGATTGGCAAAAATAGCAAATATACCAACTTTGTGGCGGTGCGTTTCGGTAACGTGCTCGGCTCGAACGGCTCGGTAATACCGCTGTTTAAAAAGCAGATTGAAGAGGGCGGTCCGGTTACGGTTACGCACAAGGATATTATCCGCTATTTCATGACGATTCCCGAGGCGGTTTCCCTCGTATTACAGGCAGGCGCGTACGCCAAGAGCGGTCAAATTTTTGTCTTGGATATGGGCGCGCCCGTTAAAATTTACGACCTTGCGTGCAACCTTATCAAGTTGTCGGGGTACGAACCCAACGTGGATATTGAAATCAAATGCACGGGGTTGCGCCCTGGTGAAAAGCTCTTTGAAGAACGCCTTATGGCAGAAGAGGGCTTGCAAAAGACGGCAAACGGCTTGATTAATATCGCAAAGCCTATCCCGGTTAATGAAGAAAGTTTTTGGGCGACCATCGAGCGGTTGGACGAGGAAGCGCACAACGAAACCGACCGCATGAAAGAATATGTCAAGGAGCTTGTTCCCACGTACACCATTGATAAGCGAAAAGGCGGCGCGGTTGCCTATTTGCAGGCGGAAAAAGAGGAAGAAGTGGCGGCAAGCGTTGCGGAAAACGCCTAAATTCCCAAGGATAAAATTATGTTTACCAAAGAAAATTACGTACAATTTGTACAGATATTAAAAGAAGAACTTGTTCCTGCTATGGGCTGTACCGAGCCGATTTCGATTGCTTATGCGGCGGCAAAAGCACGTGCGGTGTTAGACGATACGCCGATTTCGGCAATCGTGGAAGTCAGCGGAAATATCGTAAAAAACGCAAAGAGTGTTACCGTTCCCCACACAGGCGGTATGCGGGGTATCAAATCGGCGTTTATTGCAGGACTAGTGGCTGGCGATGCCCAAGCGGAATTAGAGGTAATTGCAAAGGTTACGGGCGAACAAATTGAGGAAATGCGTTCGGCGATGGAAACCTTTGACGTAGAAGTGCGCACGCCTGAAAATGCGCGGATTTTCGATATCGGCATTACGCTGCGTTCTAAAGAACACGAGGCGTACGTGCGGATTGCGGACAATCATACGAATATTGTCTGCATAAAAAAAGACGGCGAAACGTTGTTGGAAAAAGCAATAGAAGAAAAGCAAAAAACCGACCGCAGCGGATTGACGGTAGAAAATATTTTGGCGTTTGCAGACGCGGTTAATATTGCGGACGTGGAAGAAACGCTTTCGCGGCAAATCGAATACAATATGGCGATTGCGGAAGAGGGGTTAAAGAACGACTACGGCGCAAACGTGGGCAAGGTATTGCTCCGTTCCTATCAGCCCGATATTAAAATTACGGCAAAGGCATATGCGGCGGCGGGCAGTGATGCTCGTATGAACGGTTGCGAATTGCCCGTTGTTATCAATTCGGGTAGCGGAAACCAAGGCATTACGGCATCCGTGCCCGTTATCGTGTACGCGCGGGGCATGCATGCCTCTAAGGAAAAATTGTACCGTGCTCTTTGCGTGTCGAATTTGATTACCATTCATTTAAAGGACGGAATCGGCGCGCTGTCCGCATACTGCGGCGTGGTTTCGGCAGGCGCGGGTGCGGCTTGCGGGATTGCGTATCTGCTCGGCGGCAGAGCCAAAGAAATTGACCACACTCTCGTCAATGCGTTGGCAATCGATTCGGGTATCATTTGCGACGGGGCAAAAGCGAGCTGTGCGGCGAAGATTGCCACGGCGGTAGAAAGCGGATTGCTCGGGTTGAATATGTATTACAATGGCAACGAATTTTTTGCGGGCGAGGGTATTGTAAAATCGGGTGTAGAAGATACGATTAAGAGTGTTTCGCGTTTGGCGTATAAAGGGATGAGAGAAACGGATAAGGAGATTATTCGCATTATGTTGGACGGCGAATAAGCGTTTGTCAAAGTTGCAAAAAAACGAGGAAATGCATAGCATACAAGGGGCGGAGGGAGATAAACCTTTCGCCCCGACTTTATTTTTTAATAAAAACCCTGAAAAATCAAGGAAAAAAGGGATTTTTCGCTTTAAAATCCTTGCTTTTTCGGTTGTGTTTGTGATACAATAACTATAATTAAAAAATTTGATTGAAATACGACCTTTATTCGATTTTTTCGTTTGCGCCGTATATAAGGAGAGAGAGTATGAAAAGAGTGTACAATTTTTCGGCAGGGCCTTCGATGTTGCCCGAGTGTGTGTTGGAAAAGGCGGCGGCAGAAATGCTGAATTACGAAAACAGCGGTATGTCCGTGATGGAAATGAGCCACCGTTCTCCCGTGTACGAAAAAATCATCACGGACGCGGAAGTTCTTTTGCGCAAAGTGATGAATATTCCCGATAATTACAAGGTGCTGTTTTTGCAGGGGGGAGCATCTACGCAGTTTGCGGCTGTTCCGTTGAACCTGTTGCCCGCAGGCAAATCTGCCGATTATATTCTGTCAGGGCAGTTCTCGTCTAAGGCGTACAAAGAGGCGCAAAAATACGGGGAAGTAAAGGTGGCGGCAAGTACCAAGGATATTAATTTTTCCGCTGTGCCGACCAAGGAGAGCTTGCAGCTCAATCCCGACGCTGCGTATTTGCACATGTGCTTTAACAACACCATCTACGGTACGAAATTTTATTACGTTCCCGAAACGGGCGAAGTGCCTATCGTCGCGGATATGTCCTCGTGTATCTTAAGCGAGCCTGTGGACGTTTCCAAATTCGGCGTTATTTACGCAGGGGCACAAAAGAATATGTCGGCGGCAGGGTTGACGGTGGTGATTATCCGCGAGGATTTGCTTGGCAAGGCGCGCCCTGAAACTCCGACGATGCTCGATTATAAGACGATGGCGGATAACGGTTCGATGTACAATACGCCGCCCACCTATTGCATTTATATTGCAAAGCTAGTGTACGAGTGGATTTTGTCTATCGGCGGTTTGGAAGAGATGAAAAAGCGTAACGAAAAGAAAGCCGCGCTTTTGTATGATTATTTGGACAGCCAAGCGTATTACGTTGCTCCCGTGGAAAAGGCAAGCCGTTCTATGATGAACGTAACGTTTGTAACGGGGGACGCGGATTTGGATAAGAAATTTGCGAGCGAGGCGGCGGCAAACGGCTTGGTAAATTTGAAAGGACACCGTTCGGTAGGCGGTATGCGTGCTTCGATTTACAACGCAATGCCCTACGAGGGGGTAGAAAAGCTGGTTGCGTTTATGAAGGAATTCGTAAAAAACAATCCAAAAAAATAATTTTATAAATTATTTTGTGAAAAATCGAAAAAAAGAGGGCGGTATCCCCTTGACAAAGGTCAAAAATATGGTATACTGCTTGGAAAACGGAGAGAAAGATGTTAAAAGTTAAGTTGATGAATAAAATTGCAAAGGTGGGGACGGACGTTTTATCCCCTGCAAAATACGAGGTTAGCGATTGCGTAGAAAATGAGGATGCGATTATGGTGCGTTCGGCGGCTCTGCACGAAATGCCTTTTTCGGGAAATTTGCGTGCAATCGCCCGTTGCGGCGCGGGTGTGAACAATATCCCCGTTGACAAATGTACGGAAAAGGGGATTGTCGTATTCAATACGCCCGGGGCAAACGCAAATGCAGTAAAGGAGCTTGCGATTGCGGCTTTGGTTTTGGCGTCGCGCGACGTAATCGGCGGCGTAAAATGGGTGGAAACCTTGGCAGGACAAACGGACGTTGCGAAACTCGTTGAAAAAGGAAAATCTGCCTTTGTCGGGCACGAGCTTGCAGGGAAAACCTTAGGGGTTATCGGGCTTGGCGCAATCGGCGGCATGGTGGCAAACGCGGCGATTTCGCTGGGTATGAACGTTATGGGTTACGACCCGTATATTACCGCAAAGGCGGCGTGGAGCTTAGCACCCTCCGTTCGTCAGGCGTCCGATTATAACGATATTTTTGCGCATTGCGATTATATCACGTTGCACGTTCCCGCAACGCCGCAGACGAAAAATATGATTTCAGAAAGCTCGATTGCGAAGATGAAAGACGGCGTACGGATTTTGAATTTGGCGCGTGCAGACCTTGTCAATGCGGCGGACGTAAAAGCGGCGTTGGAAAGCAAAAAAGTGGCGGCGTACGTTACCGATTTCCCGACGGATGAAACGGCGGGTGCGGCGGGTATTATTGCGATACCCCACCTCGGCGCGTCGACAGTGGAATCGGAAGACCATTGCGCGGTAATGGCAGCGCAGCAGCTCGACGAGTTCTTGACTTGCGGCAATATCCGCAACAGCGTTAATTTCCCGACAGTGGGGATTCCGCTTTCGGAAAAACCGCGCGTATGCATCATGAACAAAAATATCCCGAATATGTTGACGCAAATCACGTCGGCGTTCTCGGCAGAGGGTATCAACATTGAAAACCTTGCCAACGGCTCTAAGGGCGAAATCGCCTATACGATTGTAGAAACAAACGTGGCGGCGGACGAGAAGATTATTGCAAAATTGTCTGCTATTGAGGGCGTGTTTGGGGTGCGAGTGTACGCCTGGCAAGGCTAAGAGATAAAAGGGGGACGGAATATGTCCGAATTAATTTTAAAACAGGAAGAACGCATTTCTTTGGCATTGCGTTCGTTGTACAAGACGTACGGTTATCAGCCCTATAAAATGAGCAAGTTTGAGGAATACGACCTCTACGTTGCCAACAAGGAATTTTTGGTGGGCGACGGGGTGATTACGTTCAACGATACGGACGGAAAATTGTTGGCGTTAAAGCCCGACGTAACCTTATCGATTATCCGCAACAGCGCGGAGGGCGAGGGCAAGCGCAAGGTGTACTACGACGAAAACGTATACCGTATTTCGGCAAAGACCAAGCAGTTTAAGGAAATCCGTCAAGTGGGCTTGGAATGTATCGGTGAAATCGGCGTGTACGACGTATACGAAACGCTGAGTTTGGCTGCGGGCAGCCTTGCAAAAATTTCCGAAAACTTTGTTTTGGACGTATCCCACCTTGGCGTATTGTCGGCTGTTTTGGATAGCGTTTGTACGGACAAAGCCTTTCAGGCGGCGGCGATGGGGTATCTTGCCGAAAAGAACGTGCACGAAACGGAACGCTTGTGCGAGGCATACGGCGTGGATACGGACGGCAAGGAAAAATTACTGACCTTATTTACGGCGTACGGGGATATGGACGGCGTGTTGGCGAAAATTGCGCCGATTTGCAAAGGCAAGGCAAAAGCGGCGTTTAAGAGCCTGCAAGCGCTTTGTAAATTGCTCTCCGTCTCTAAATACGCCGATAAAATTCGTTTGGATTTTTCGGTGGTCAACGATATGAATTATTACAGCGACGTCGTTTTTAAAGGCTTTATCGACGGCGTTGCGGAAGGGGTGCTGTCGGGCGGACGGTACGATAAAATGATGAGCCGTTTGGGAAAGAATACGGGTGCAATCGGGTTTGCGGTGTATCTGGATTTGTTGGACGGGTTCAACGAGGAAAAATCGGCGACGGACGTGGGCGTAGTGGTATTGTACGACGAAAAGACGTCTGTTTCGCAGTTGGTAAAGACGGTGGAAAAGCTGGTGAAAAAAGGCTATTCCGTTAGCGCGCAGACTGCGGAAAATAGTTTGCGCTCTAAGGAAACGGTCGATTTGCGGGGGTGCAAAGTATGATTAACGTAGCATTGCCCAAGGGCAGACTGGGCGAAAAAGTATACGACCTGTTTGAACGGGCTGGATACGAATGCCCGTCTATTAAGGAAAAGAGCAGAAAACTTATTTTTGAAAACGCGGAAAAGGGCGTGCGTTATTTTTGGGTGAAACCCTCGGACGTGTCCATTTACGTAGAACGTGGCGCGGCGGATATTGGCGTTTGCGGCAAGGATATTTTAGCGGAATATTCCCCCGAGGTGTACGAGCTGTTGGATATGAAAACGGGGATTTGTCGTTTGGCGGTTGCGGCTAAAAAAGGCTTTTACGACGATGGGCGGCACACCTTAAAGGTGGCGACGAAATTTGTGAACTGCGCAAAACGCTATTATGCGGAAAAGAGCCGCGATATTGATATTATCCACCTGAACGGTTCGATTGAGATTGCGCCGATTTTGGGGCTTTCGGACGTTATCGTGGATATTGTGGAAACGGGTAGTACCTTAAAGGAAAACGATTTGGAAGTAATCGAAACGATTTTCCCGATTAGCGCGCGGTTGATTGCCAACAAAGCGAGCTTTAAATTCAAAACGAAAGAGATTGAAAATTTGACGGCAAAGGTCAAAACTTTGCTTAGTGAGAACGAGATATGATTAAAATTTATCAATGGGGCGAAGTTCCCGCTGAAGAGATTTTTGCGCGCGTGAACCCTACGGCGAGCGTCGAGGGAATCGTGGCGGAAATCATTGCGGAGGTTATCAAAAACAAGGACGCGGCGCTGTATGCTTACGCGGAAAAGTTTGACAAGGTTAAGCTGACGGCACTCGAGGTTACGCAAGAAGAGATTGACCGCGCGTATGAAAATGCGGACAAGGCGTTTGTGGCGATTTTGGAGGAGGCAGCAGAAAATATCCGCTTGTTCCATCAAAAGCAGGTGCGCGACGGCTTTACTTTAGAAAAGGACGACGGCGTGGTAATCGGACAAAAGGTTACACCTCTTGATAGAGTGGGCTTGTACGTACCCGGCGGCACGGCGGCGTATCCGTCTACGGTGCTTATGGACGCTATTCCTGCAAAGATTGCAGGTTGCAAAGAAATCGTCATGGTTACTCCGCCTGCAAAAGACGGGAGCGTAAATCCCGATATTTTGGCGGCGGCAAAGGTGGCGGGCGTTACCCGCATTTTTAAGGTGGGCGGCGCGCAGGCAGTGGCGGCACTTGCGTACGGCACGGAAAGCGTGCCCAAAGTGGATAAAATCGTAGGACCTGGAAACGCGTTCGTTGCCGAGGCGAAAAAACAGGTGTTCGGTAAGGTGGATATTGATATGATTGCCGGCCCTAGCGAGATTTTGGTGCTCGCCGACGGGACGAATGACCCGAAACATATCGCAGCAGACCTTTTATCGCAGGCAGAACACGATAAGATGGCAAGTGCGGTGCTCGTAACCGACAGCCGAGGCTTTGCCGAGGCGGTGGCGGCGGAGTTGGAACGGCAAATTCCGCTTTTATCTCGCAGCGAGATTGCACGGACGTCCATTGACAATAACGGCAAAATTATCGTTGCGGATAATCTTATGGATGCGATTGAAATTTCCAACGAGATTGCGCCCGAGCATTTGGAGCTTTGCTTGGATAATCCGTTTGATTATTTGGACAAGATACGTCATGCTGGCTCAATCTTTATGGGCAAGTATTGTCCCGAGGCATTAGGGGATTATTTTGCAGGACCGAATCACACGTTGCCGACGAGTGGCACGGCAAAATTCTCGTCGCCCTTATCAGTGGACGATTTTGTGAAGAAATCACAATTTTGCTATTACACAAAAAAAGGACTGGACAAGGTTGCAAACAAAGTGGCGGCGTTTGCCATGAAAGAGGGCTTACAGGCACACGCCAAGAGCGCAACCGTCCGTTTTGACAACGAATAAAAGGATAAACTATGAGTAAATTTTTCAGCGCGAAATACGCAACGTTGATGCCGTACGTACCCGGGGAACAGCCTAAGGATGCGCAATATATAAAACTGAATACCAACGAATCTCCCTTTGCACTCCCCGTTTCGGTGGTGGAAGCGGTAAGGGAAGAGGCGGGAAATTTACAGCTTTATTCCGACCCCGAAAGCGGGAAATTGACGGAAAAGGCGGCTGCGGTTTTGGGCGTAAAAAAATCGCAGGTGCTGATGACAAACGGCTCGGACGAGGGGTTGAATTTTGCGTTCATGGCATTTTGCGACGAACAGCACCCGATTGTCTTCCCCGATATTACGTACGGTTTTTATCCCGTGTTTGCCGAGTTGAACGGTATTCCGTATGAAAAAATCCCCCTGAAAGAGGATTTTTCGGTGGATTATCGGGATTACGTGGGGATTGAAAAAAATATCGTAATTGCCAACCCCAACGCACCGACGGGGCTTGCGCTTTCCTTGGCGGAGATTGAAGAGATTGTAAAGAGCAATCCGAATAACGTCGTGGTGATCGACGAGGCGTACGTGGATTTCGGGGGAGAAAGCTGTGTGCCCCTGATTGACAAATATGACAATTTGCTCGTTACGCAGACCTTTTCAAAATCTCGTTCGCTTGCAGGCGGTCGATTGGGGATGGTTATTGGCAACGAAAAACTGATTGCCGATTTGAATACTGTGAAATATTCCACCAATCCTTATAACGTCAATCGTATGACAGCGGCGGCAGGATATGCGGCGCTTTGCGAAACGGAATGGTTTGAACGGAACTGTGCGGCAATTCAAGAGGTGCGTGGGTATACGGCGGCGGCGCTTAAAAAATTAGGGTTTACCGTGCTCAATTCTAAAACGAATTTTCTATTTGCGAAATCGGATAAAATCGACGGGCGAGCGTTGTACGAAAGGTTAAAGGCAAAGGGAGTTTTGGTGCGGCAATTCAATGCGCCCCGCATTGCGGATTTTGTGCGTGTTACCATAGGTACAAAGGAACAAATGGACGTGTTCTTGGACAGAACGGCGGAAATTTTGGAGGAAGTAAAATGAGAACGGCAGAGATTGCAAGAAAGACGGGCGAAACGGATATTTTGCTTACCCTGAATCTTGATGGAACGGGTAAAAGCGTAATAGACAGCGGTTGCGGATTTTTAGACCACATGCTGACTTTGTTTGCAAAACACGCGGGGTTTGATTTGACTGTGCAATGCAAAGGGGACGTGCAGGTGGATTATCACCACACGACGGAAGATATTGGCATTTCGCTGGGCAAGGCGTTCTTTAATGCGCTTGGCGATAAAAAGGGGATTACCCGTTACGGGGATACTATGCTGCCGATGGACGAAACGCTGATTCGTTCGGCGGTGGACATTTCGGGTAGGGATTATCTGGCGATTTCCCTTGATTTGCCCTGCGCGAAAGTTGGGGATTTCGATACCGAGCTTTGCGAGGAGTTTTGGCTGGCGTTCGTGCGCGAGGCAAAGGTTACCTTGCATATCACGCAGCTTGCGGGGAAAAACGCGCACCACATTATCGAGGGCGTGTTTAAATCGGTGGCAAGGACGCTTGGAAAAGCGGCGGCAATCGACGCTCGTCGTGCAGATGAAATTCCGTCCACGAAAGGAGTTTTGTAAATGATAGCGATTGTGGATTACGGCGTGGGGAACTTGTTTTCCCTGGTATCCTCCTTTAAGAGGGTGGGTGCGGACATTGTGGTTACCTCGGACAGGGCGGTAATCGAAAGCGCGGATAAAATTATATTACCTGGTGTCGGTGCGTTTGCGGACGCGGCGAAAAAGCTGAAAGAGAGTGGACTTGGCGAGGTGGTTAAGGAAGAGGCAGCGCAAGGAAAACCTTTGATGGGGATTTGCCTTGGTATGCAGATGCTCTTTGAAAAAAGCTTTGAATACGGCGAGCATGAGGGGCTTGGGTTATTGAAAGGCAACGTCGTGCCGATGAAAGGGTATATCGACGAGGGGTTGAAAATTCCGCATATTGGCTGGAACGCGCTGCGGTTTACCTGTAAAAATCCTTTGTTTAAGTATATTAAAAACGGGGATTTTGTGTATTTCGTACATTCGTATTTCGTAAGCGGTTGCGAGGATAGCTTGATTGCGGATACGGAGTACGGAAAGCCGTTGACGGCGGCGGTGGCTAAGAAGAACGTGTACGGGTGTCAATTCCACCCTGAAAAGAGCGGGGATGTGGGGTTGAAGATTTTGCAGGCGTTTTGTGAATTGTAAAGAGTAAAAAGGAAGAGAGATATGAAGATATTTCCGGCTATTGATTTATACGGCGGAAAGGCGGTGCGCTTATATAAAGGGGATTATGCACAGATGACGGTGTACAGCGATAACCCCGTTGCCGTGGCTCACGATTTTGAAAAACAGGGCGCGGAATATATCCACGTGGTGGATTTAGAGGGGGCAAAAATCGGCAAGCCTGCGCATTTGGACGTTGTAGAGAGGATTGCGAAAGAAACCGATTTATTTATTGAAATCGGCGGTGGTATTCGCGATATGGATACAGTGGAAAAATATCTGTCCGTGGGGGCTGACCGTGTGATTTTGGGAACGGCGGCGGTAACGGATGAACAGTTTTTACAGGCGGCTTTGGCGGCGTACGGTGAGAAAATTGCCGTCGGTGCGGATATTGCAGACGGACGGATTGCCATTCGCGGTTGGATAGAGAAATCGGAATACACGACGGACGTATTTTTTGAGAAAATGCAATCGCTGGGCGTAAAAACGATTGTCTGCACGGACATTTCCAAGGACGGGGCAATGAAAGGAACAAACCGTGCTTTGTATAAAGAACTCGGTAAAAAGTATACGATTGATATCGTTGCGTCGGGCGGCGTATCCACGATAGAGGATATTGAGGCGTTGGCGACGGCGGGTACATACGGCGCGATTATCGGCAAAGCGTACTATATCGGCGCAATAGATTTGGCGAAAGCGATACAGGTGGCAAAATGATTACGAAAAGAATTATTCCCTGCTTGGACGTCAAGGACGGCAGGGTGGTAAAAGGGGTCAATTTCGAGGGGCTGCGCGAAGTGGCGTCGCCCGTCGATTTGGCGAAATATTACTCCGACTGCGGCGCGGACGAGTTGGTGTTTTACGACATCACGGCGTCGGCGGAAGGTCGGGCTTTGTTTACCGATATTTTACGCGAGGCGGCAAGCTCGGTGTTTATTCCCCTGACGGTGGGGGGCGGTATTCGCAGTGTGGCGGATTTTGAACGGGTGCTCTCTTGCGGTGCGGACAAGGTCAGCGTGAATTCAGGGGCGATTGCAAATCCCTCCCTCGTGAAAGAGGCGGCGCAAAAGTACGGCAATCAATGCGTGGTAATTTCAGCCGATATTAAACGGGTAAACGGAGCGTTTCACGTGTTTGCCAAGGGCGGTAGAGAGGATACGGGCATGGAGGCGGTGTCCTGGATTAAGCGTTGCGTGGACGAGGGGGCAGGTGAGGTCGTGGTCAACTCTATGGACACGGACGGCGTGAAGAAGGGCTTTGATTTGGAGCTGTTAAAGGCGGTATGTGCGGCGGTGGACGTGCCTGTGATTGCCTCGGGCGGAGCGGGTAGCGTTGCGGATTTTGTTAAGCTGTTTAAGGAAATCCCCGATATTGACGCGGGGTTGGCGGCGTCGGTGTTCCATTTTGGCGAAATCAAAATTGCTGATTTGAAAAAGGGTTTGGCGGCAGAGGGTATTCCGTCGCGGATTTAAAAGGAGAGGATTATGGTAAAGATTGAAGAATTGAAATTTGACGAAAAGGGGTTAATTCCCGCGATTGTGGTGGACGCAGTAACGAAAGACGTTTTGACTTTGGCATATATGAACGCCGAAAGCCTTGCAATCACCATGCAAGAACGCAAGACATGTTTTTACAGCCGCAGTCGTCAGGCGCTTTGGCGCAAAGGGGAAACGAGCGGCAATTATCAGCACGTCGTGTCTATTACGGCGGATTGCGATAAGGACGCTTTGGTTGTCAAGGTGGAAAAGGACGGCCCCGCTTGCCATACGGGCGCGGAAAGCTGTTTCTATCAGCCTGTATATATTGACGAGGAACGCCACGAGTTCAGTTTGCGTGGGTTATATGCTTTGTTAGAGGGCAGAAAGGCGGAAATGCCACAGGGCTCGTACACTACCTATCTCTTTGAAAAGGGATTGGATAAGATATTGAAAAAAGTCGGCGAAGAGTGTACGGAAGTGATTATTGCGGGGCATGCGCAGGATAAAAAGGAAACGGTGTATGAAATTGCCGATTTGGCATATCACGTGATGGTTTTGATGGTGCAAAACGGGATTACAGTGGACGACGTGGAAAAGGAATTGGCGTCCAGACACGTAATAGATAAAAAAGTAAAACAGGAAAAAATGACAAAGTAAGCTTTGCTTTGAAATTATGGAAAGAGTTTATCCGACGGTGGTTGGATAGGCTCTTTTTTAATCGGTTTTTTGTATTAAATCCATTCGAAATTCGAATAATAAATTCTTTATGATAAAATAAATTGATAAAACGTGAAATAATTTGTTGTAAAATGAAGATAAGGCTTGACAAATACTTTTTTTTCGGTTAAAATGATAGTTGTGTTATAAGCAGAATTGGGGCTTAGTGTCAAAAAATCGAAAAGCAGAGGGAAAAAGAGGAAGAAAAATACCGCTGTTTTGCTCTATTTTGCGCGTATATATAATATAAGGAAGAGGTTACTTCATG
>JBGVQH010000066.1:0-3155 GCA_045127475.1 Candidatus Scatosoma sp. | reverse complement strand
CGCTTTCCGAGTTTTCCGAACTCTCAGAACTTTCCGAACCTTCGGAGCTTTCGGAGCTTTCGAAGCTTTCGAAGCTTTCCGAACTATCCGAGCTTTCGTCCTCCGAGGAAACCACTTCGCTACTCGTCACGGAGCTACTTTGCGATTGCTCGCTGCTATTTCCCCCGTCGCCGCCTTTTGAACCGCAAGCAAACGTAAAGGACAACGTACAGCCCAGCGTCAATACCGCCAACAGAATTTTTTTCATTTTGCCCATACCATTTTCTCCTTAAAATATCATTATACACATTATATCAAAATGCTGCAAAGAAAACAAGCGCCCTGCAGTTGTTTTTTTCAACAACCGCTACGCGTATTCCTTTTCTACTTAATACCTTTATTATATCACAAAAGCACCTACTTTCCAATGCTTATAAATTGCAAAAACATTCTGTAAAATTGCATTTTGCAAGCTTTTTGTACTTTTTAGCAGTAAGCAAAGCTTTTTGATATACTCCACTAAAATCTTTCTACAAAAAAGAACGCAGATATATCTCCACGCTCTTTTCGTTTTTTTGGCATTTATAAAATTTCTTTTAATATCTTTTTGGTGATTGCTGGCAAATCGGCACTGTCTACCTTTGCAAGGTATTCCTCCAACGTCGCCGATTTTTCTATTTCTTTCCAAGCATTATATTTTGCAGTGTTTTTCCATTCGGCGCGGGTGATGACGCGCAAGGCGCGCGCAAGCAGTTTTTCAAGCGCCGATTTTATGGAAAACCGCACTTCAACCCGATAACGTACTCCGCTCTTAAATGGAATTTCCACCGTCGCGCAATCGGCGATACGCCCATCGATTTTTTTGCGTTTGCCGTTTGCCCAAACCCGAATTTCCCCGCTTTCAACGTTTTCAAAACGTAACGTCAGCATACGATTTTTCGGGACTACGCCGCTATCTCCCTCGCCGTAAATTTCCGTCGTTTGCACCCCCGTACCGTCCTTTTCTATATAACGGTTGATTAGCGTCGTTTTAAATTCGCCCGATTTTCCACGCTCTAACCCGTCTTCTAAAAGGGTGTATTCACCATCGCCGTTGTAAATGCGCAATTCTAATTTTTCGGGGTTGTCGCAAGCGTTCCCTTTATCCAAGGACAGAGGTAAAACGCCGCCGCCCTTTGCCAAAACGGGAATACTGTCTAATGTCCTATACAGAACAATCTTTTTACCGCCCTTACCTGCAATATATTCCTCGCCCGTGAAAATATCCGTCCAAGCCCCCTCGGGCAACCACGTTTTTATTGGCGCATAGCCGTCCCTTGCCGCCTTTGACGTTACAGGCGCAACCAACAATTCGCTGCCGAAATAATAGGTCTGCGGATACTCGTACGCCGCTTTTTGTTTATGACGATAATACAAGGGTTCTACCAAAGCCACGCCTTGGCTGTTCGTGTTTTTCGACGCCGTATATAAATAAGGTATCATACGGTGGCGCAAGCGCAAAAATTCCGCGGCAATCAACCCCGCCCCGCCGCTGTATTCCCAAGGTTCTTTCGTCATGGTATCATAGCATGCACAATGCAGTCTATTAATCGGACTAAACACGCCGTACTGAATATGCCGCACGTATAACTCGTTATTCTTCTCCCCGAAATTGTGCCCGCCGATATCATGACTCCACCACGTGTAGCCTACGTTGGTCGCCGTCGCCGTGAAATAGGGCAAATACCCCAACGTATCCCATGTAATTTCCGTATCCCCCGAAAAACCAAGCGGATAACGGTGCGAACCAACGCCCGCGTATCTCGAAAGAACAAGTGGCGCGGTATGCGTATCCGCATTGTCTAAATAGTGATAATGGTTCAACGCCCAAAGGGGGTCGTAATCGGGTGTTGCGCCCTGCCGTTGCTCCTCTGACCAAGGTATATTCGCCTGTTGCCAGTCCATCCACCAAAAATCTACGCCGTCCTTTTCGTAAGGGCGGTGCAAAATGGAAAAATAAGCATTGATAAATTCCGCACGCGAAAAATCGAAACGGATTACCTTGTCGTCAGGATTTTCTATCCCCAACGCCTCCGCCATTTTTTCATAATCGCGCTCCCAAAACCGCACGCCGTCGGCAGGGTGCAAATTGAGGGTAATTTTCAAGTTTTTCTCTTTTAATTTAGATAAAAATGCTTTATAATCGGGGAAAAGATTTTTATTCCACGTATAACCCGTCCAACCCATATTCCAAGGATTTTCTTTTCCAAGATATTCCGCGCCGTTTTTACCGCTTGCGGTAATCCCAAGCTCCTTGTCCACGTTGTCGGCGTAGTGCCAATCCATGTCCACCGTCGCCACCGTCAGAGGAATATCCCGCTCTTCAAAGCGATTGATAACGCGCAGATACTCTTCGTCCGTGTACACGTGGTATCTGCTCCACCAGTTCCCCAAGGCATACCGAGGCACAATCGGCGTTGCGCCCGTGATTTGATAGAGCGCCCGTACCGCCGCGCGATAATCGTTGCCAAAGGCGAAAATGTATTCGTCCGTGCCGTTTGCAATTTCGTTTTCAATTTCGCCGTTTTCCGCAAGCGTCAACGACGCGGAATCGTCAAATACCGCCACGCCGCTCTTTGAACAAACGCCCGTGCCCAGCTGAATTTTTCTAGGTGGCTCGCCCTCTATCCAAGGGCGGTAATACACGTCGGCATTACAGCAATCCAGCGTTCTGTACGTACCCAAAAGGTTTTCCTCATTGTTCGCTAAAACGCGCCGTCCGCCTTGTTCAACGCAGACCTGCCCCCTATCTTTGTATAAAATCAGCTTTGCCACGCCCGTATCGATTACGGCGTTTTCTTCGTTGTCCGTAAAGGTAAATTTCGTGTTCGGCATATCCCGAAACCACACCGCCTGCGTAGCTTTGTCGCGGAATTTTTTATCCTTGCTCTCTTCCAAACGAAACAACCGCGCACCCAAAACGGTTACGCGGTAATTTTTCCAAAATACAATATTCCCCTCGCTTGCTATCGGGCTTGTTTTTATTGTTAAATGCTTATCTAACATACCTTTTCTCCAACTATATTATTCGATAAAAGTAAATCTTTTATGCGTTGTTCCGTCCCGTTCGACGGTTTCGTTCCACATGGACGCGGGGCGTACCCATATCTGCCCGTCCCCGTACAAAGCGCGGTATA
>JBGVQH010000065.1:0-7498 GCA_045127475.1 Candidatus Scatosoma sp. | reverse complement strand
CAAATCTCCGTATACCCGCCCCGTCTTACCGCGGATCAGCTCCGCCATGTCAGGGTTTTTCTTTTGGGGCATAATCGACGAGCCCGTCGTGTAGCTGTCGTCTAATTCGATAAATTTAAATTCCCAGCTTGACCAAAGGATAATCTCTTCACTAAGGCGGGACAAGTGCGTCATCAAAAGGGAAAACGCGCTAAGCAATTCCACGCAAAAATCCCGATCGGAAACGCCGTCGATACTGTTCCAAGAGGGCGAATCAAACCCAAGCGCCGCCGCCGTCATTTGACGGTCGATAGGATAGGTCGTGCCCGCCAAAGCGCAGCTGCCCAAAGGACATTCTTCGTTCATACGCGCCACCGCGTCTTTTATCCGCCCCATATCCCGACGGAGCATCATGGCGTACGCCAACAGATGATGCCCAAAGGACACAGGCTGTGCGCGCTGTAAATGGGTATACCCCGGTGCAATCGTGTCTGCATTTTCTTCCGCTTGGTCTGCAATCGCCGCAATCGTTTCTTGGATAAGCGCAAGAATCGTTTCCGCCTCGTCGCGCAGATACAAGCGAATATCCAACGCCACCTGGTCGTTACGGCTACGCGCAGTGTGCAAACGCTTACCTGCGTCTCCGATACGCTTGGTCAACTCCCCCTCGATAAACATGTGAATATCTTCTGCGCCGTTGTCAAAGGTGAGAACGCCGTTTTCAATATCCGCCTTGATTGCCGTCAATCCGTCTACGATTAAGGTAAGGTCTTCCGCCGACAAAATGCCCACGCTGCTAAGCATTTTCGCGTGTGCAATCGAGCCGCGAATGTCCTGCGCGTACATTCTGCAATCGAACGAGAGGGAAGAATTAAAATCGTCTGCTTTTTGATCGAGCGCCTTCAAAAAGCGCCCTGCCCACATTTTTTCCATAACTTTATAAAACACGCTTTGCCTGCCGCGCATGCGACAGGCAAAAACTTTCCTTTATTTTTAGAATGATTTGAAAGACGCTGTCTTTCGTGAATTGGCTTGCGCCATGCATTGAAAATCGCTGATTTTCATGATTTGCCGACTTTGTCGGCATTATGGTAATATTTCCATAATGCAAAACAACGTTTTGCAATTCATGTCCGTAGGACAATTCATGTACCGCAGGTCCAATTCATTTACTTATTATTTTTCTGGTTGACCTGCGCCTGTACCTTAATCGGCAAACCGAACAATTCGATAAAGCCCGTCGCGTCTGCTTGGTTATATACGTGGTCCTCGCCAAAGGTTGCGATTTCTTCCGAATACAACGAATACTCGCTCCATGCGCCCGCCTTAATAATGTTGCCCTTGTACAGCTTTAAGCGAACTTTACCCGTTACGTTTTCCTGCGTTTTGTCTACGAACGCCGTCAACGCCTCGCGCAAGGGGGTAAACCATTGTCCGTTGTACACAAGCTCTGCAAAGCAAACGGAAAGCTCCTGCTTTTTGTGCGCCGTGTATTTGTCAAGGCAGAGCGTTTCCAAATAGCTGTGCGCCTTGTACAAAATCTCACCGCCGGGGGTTTCGTATACGCCGCGGCACTTCATACCAACCAAACGATTTTCTACGATATCCAACAGCCCGATACCGTTTGCGCCGCCCACTTTATTCAGCGCAAGGATAATATCTTTCGCGCTCATCTTCTTGCCGTCAAGGGCTACGGGTTTACCCTTTTCAAATTCGATTTCCACGTACGTAGGCTTATCGGGAGCTTGCAACGGGGAAACGCCCATCTCCAAGAATCCTTCCTTTTCGTACTGCGGTTCGTTGCCTGCATCTTCCAAATCCAAGCCCTCGTGGCTCAAATGCCAAAGGTTTTTGTCCTTGGAATAGTTGGTTTCGCGGTTGATTTTCAAAGGCACGTTGTGCGCCTCTGCATAATCGATTTCTTCTTCACGGGATTTAATCGACCATTCGCGCCAAGGTGCGATAATCTTCATATCGGGAGCAAACGCCTTAATCGTGAGTTCAAAACGCACCTGGTCGTTCCCTTTACCCGTACAGCCGTGGCAGATTGCGTCCGCGCCCTCTTTTTTGGCGATTTCCACGATACGCTTTGCGATAACGGGACGGGCAAACGAAGTACCCAACAGATATTCCTCGTACTTTGCCCCCGCCTGCATGGTGGGGATAACGTATTCGTCTACAAATTCGTCCGTCAAATCTTCAACGTACAGCTTGGACGCGCCCGTCTTTAACGCTTTTTCTTCCAAGCCGTCCAGCTCGTCCGCCTGACCGACGTTGCCGCTTACCGCGATTACCTCGCAGTTGTTATAGTTTTCCTTTAACCAAGGAATGATAATCGAAGTGTCCAAACCGCCCGAATAGGCAAGTACTACTTTTTTGATGTCTTTCTTATCCATAATCTTTTCTCCTAAAAGTCTTTTATTTTTTTGATTTTTGTACGGAGCGGAAAGTTTCTTGTTTTTTGCCGCGCCGTTGCATGTATATTCATTTTATGCACTCATTATACACTCGAAAAAATCCTTTGTCAAACACTTTTAAACATTTATTATATAAAAGTTTTAGATATTTGCGGATATTTTTTGAATATTGTGTATAAATGTATAAAATTGTGCATATTGTTGATTATTTGCATAATTTCGCGTAAACGCTTTCCGCAAAGCGCACCGCCGCCATGCCGTCCTTGCCGTAGCCGTCCGCGCCGATTTTTTGCGCATATTCCTCGGTTACAACCGCACCGCCGACCATAATCTTTACCCAAGGGGTTCTCTCGCGGAGCAAGGCAATCGTCTTTTCCATAGAGGGCAAGGTCGTCGTCATTAAAGCAGACAGCCCCACCACGGGCGCGCCCGTTTCTGCAACACAAGCCACTACTTTTTCGGGGGGCACGTCGCGCCCCAAATCCAACACTTCAAAGCCATAATTTTCTAGCAGCGTTCCCACAATATTTTTACCGATATCGTGAATATCCCCCTGCACCGTCGCCAGCACGATTTTGCATTTTTTCGCGCTTTCGCCGCCGTTTTTCAACATATACGCCTTGATTTTTTCAAACGCCGCTTTCGCCGCCTCCGCACTCATCAAAAGTTGGGGCAAAAAGGTACGCTTTTCTTCGTACGCCCTACCCACTTTATCTAGCGCGGGTACGATTTCACCGCTTACGATTTCTAAGGCAGGCAGATTTTGCAATAATTTTTCGCACGCACACGCAGCGTCCGTTTTCAAACCGCGTACAATCGCCCGTTGCAGGGGAGATTTGTTTTCGTCCGTCCCCTTTTCGACGACTGCCGCGGGCGTAACCGCCGTAGGCATTGTCAGTGGCAAAATTTCCGTCGCAAAGCGGATATACTCGCCGCAGTTTTCGTCTTTGCCATGCAAAGCGTTAAACGCATAATAGGTCTTTAACATCTCCGCGGAATTAGGGTTGAGAATTGCCGCCGTCAAGCCGTTTTCTAACGCAAGCGCAAAAAACGCCGCGTTCACCGTTTCGCGGGAGGGCAAACCAAAGGATACGTTGGATACGCCAAGAGAAGTCTTTATCCCTTTTTTGTGTAAAATCCGCAGAGCTTGCAAGGTCGTTTTTGCCGCGTTTTTATCCGCGCTGATGGACATCGCCAACGGGTCGACGATAATATTCTTTTCGTCTATTCCGTACTCTTTCGCCGTCGCGATAATGCGTTCGGCAATTTCCACGCGCCCCTCTGCGCTTTCGGGAATACCCTGTTCGTCCAAGGTCAACGCCACGACAACGCCGCCGTATTTTTTGACAAGCGGGAACACCGCCGACATACTCTCGGTTTTGCCGTTGACGGAGTTGACAAGGGGTTTACCGTTATACAAGCGCATCGCCCTTTCCATCGCCACGCTATCTGCGGTATCGATTTGCAAGGGCAGATTGATAACTGCCTGCAACTGCTCGATATAGCGGGGCAGTTCTTCCTCTTCGTCAATCTCGGGCGAGCCGACGTTGACGTCCAAAATATGCGCGCCCTTTTCCTGTTGCGCAATCCCTTCCGCCAAAATATACGCCGTATCCCTTTCCTTTAACGCCTGCTTAAAACGCTTTTTTCCCGTGGGATTGATACGCTCTCCTATCAAAATGGGACGGTCGAAATCCACCGCATGCGTGTACGAAGACACGCAGGTAATTTGTTTATTTGTAATCGGCAGAGCCGACAAAGCTTTCGTCTCTGCCACCGTCGCCGCAATATAGTCAGGGGTCGTTCCGCAACAACCGCCGACTAGCCGCGCGCCCTTTTTCACAAACGCCGACATGTACTCGGCAAATTCTTTTTCGTCAATATCGTAGCGGGTTTCGCCGCCGTCAATAATCGGCAATCCCGCGTTGGGCTTTACCAAAACGGGTACGCTTGCACGAGCAAGCAATTCGTCCACCACGCCCGCCATTTGTTTGGGTCCAACCGAGCAGTTAACCCCGATTACGTCCACTCCCAAGCCTTCCAGCATGGCAACCATCGCCGCGGGGGGTGTCCCCGTCATCAGCTTTCCGTCCTCGCCGTATGCGCAGGATACCAGCACGGGCAAAGAAGTATTTTCCTTTACCGCCAGCACCGCCGCTTTCGTTTCGTACGAATCGCTCATCGTTTCAATTAAAATGCAATCCGCGCCGTACTTTTCGCCAAGCCGCGCCGTTTCCGCAAACACCGCTACCGCCTCTTCAAAATCAAAATCGCCGTAGGGCTTTAACAGCTTTCCTGTCGGCCCGATATCCAGCGCAACGAATTTTTCCTGTTTGCCAAGCGAAGTTTTTGCCGCCGCACGCACGTTTTCTATCGCGGCTTTGACGATTTCTTCCAGCTCGTTTTCGGTAAATTTTAAACTATTAGCCCCGAACGTATTCGTTGCAACGATATTGCTCCCTGCGTTAAAATAGGCGCGGTGAATCTCCTGTACCGCTGCCGCGTGCGTTACGTTCCACCGTTCGGGCAGTTCGCCCAAGGGTAAGCCCGCCGCCTGCAGCAACGTACCCGTCCCCCCGTCCAAATAGACGATATTTTGTTGTAAGAATTCTCTTACGCCCATACTTTAATCCTTTTTAAACGCGCAATCTTTTTTTCCACAAAACGCGCATTCGTTTCCCTGCTCCCTTTCGCAAGCTTTTAACCCGAACGCCGCCGTTACCGATTTCGTCGGGGACATCAGCAAACTATCCGTCAGCGTTACGCCGATTTGTTTCGACGGATTTAACAAGGTGAAAATTTCCTTTTGCGCCGACAACGGAAAATCCCCGTACCCGGGGCTGAACCGCCGCTGCGCCCGTTTGCCCGCCGCGCTTTGCTCCATGCAAAAGGTATCGCACAACGCCTCGATACGCTCCGCGCCGATTGCCTGAAGAAGCAGAGCTTTCGCCGTCGATACGCTAGTGTAACGGTGGATAAGACGGTCAATACCCAGCCCCACCGTCGCCGCAAACAAAATGATTTCTTCGCAATCGCTCGTCCAAGTATTCGCCGTTTCACTCGGCGGGAAAATCTGTAAAAATTCCGCGCGTGTCAGCGTTATATAGCATACACGGGGTGTAAACACGCCCTCACATTCGGCTAAACATTCTTCAAGCAAGCCTTGCAGTCTTTCCCCCGTTTCTCCGCGCGCGCCTGCGTACCGCAAAATTTCCTTACGGTCGTAATCGGGTAACTGCGTATCGTTTTTTACCAAAACCGTCTTACGCATTTTTGCCTATGATGTCGGACAGATTTTTTTGGATCGCCGCCGCTACGTCGGGCTTGTTCATCGAATATACGTGCACGTTCGTTACACCGTTGGCATACAAATCGATAATTTGATCGGTCGCGTACGCAATCCCCGCCTGTTTCATCGCCGCGCCATCTCCGCCAAATTTATCCACGAGCGATTTAAACCGCTGGGGCATAAACGAACCCGACAGCGTTATCGCGCGTTCCACCTGCTTAGCGTTGGTAATCGGCATAATGCCAGCCACCACGGGCACGTTGATACCTGCCTGACGGATTTTATACAGAAAGTTGTACAACAGGTTGTTATCAAAAAACATCTGCGTCGTTAAAAAATCACAGCCCGCATCCACCTTTTCTTTCAAGTGCAAAATATCGTCCTTTTGCGAAAGGCTTTCGGGGTGCACTTCGGGATAGCAAGCCCCGCCGATACAAAAATCTGCGCCGCTTTGTTTTAATTCCGCAATCAAATCCACCGCGTAACGGTATGCCCATTTGCTGCGGTCTTCCCCCTGCCTATCCGCAGGAATATCCCCGCGCAGCGCCATCACGTTTTCAATACCCGCATTTTTAAAATCAGCAATCCGCTCCGCCACCCTTTCTTTGGTGGAAGACACGCAGGTCAAGTGTGCCAGCGAGGGCACGCCAAATTCTTCACGGATATGTTTGGCAATACTTAAGGTATGCTTGCTCGTGCCGCCGCCCGCGCCGTAGGTTACACTCATAAACGCAGGCAAAAGCTTGGCAATCTCTTCCGTTGCCGTCTTTACGCTGTCGTAAGCGTCGTCTGTCTTGGGTGGAAACACCTCAAACGACAGCGAATATTTATTTTGTTTAAAAACTTCCGTAAGTTTCATAATACGGCGCTCCATATCTCGCCATTTTATATTATAATATAAAATGCATGGTTTGACAAGGATTTTTATACCCAAAGCGATGACTTTTTCAAAAACTTTCCGCTTGACAACGAACAGCAAAAGCCGTATAATAACAGTATGGAAACAGGTCTTTTGATAAAACCGATTGCACATATCCGCAACGATTACAAGGAAAAATTCGGCATTCCGCGTCAAAGCGGCAGAGCGCCTGCCGTCCTTTCGGAAATCGTCTTTGAAAAAGAATACCAAAACCCCGATGCCTTGCGCGAAATCGAGGGATTTTCCCACCTTTGGCTGCTATTCGATTTTTCTTTGTCGCACCGCGACGAATGGTCGCCTACCGTCCGCCCGCCCCGTCTTGGCGGGAATACCAGAGTGGGCGTGTTCGCCAGCCGTTCCCCTTTCCGTCCTAATCCCATCGGGCTCTCCTGCGTACGCCTTTTGCGTGTGGAAAAACGGGAAACAGACGGCGTAGTTTTAATCGTTTCGGGCGCAGACCTTTTGGACGGAACTCCCATTTTCGACATCAAGCCCTACCTGCCCTTTGCCGATTGTATTACCGATGCGACGGGCGGCTATGCGACAGAGCACCAACACCATAATCTGCAGGTAGTTTTTGCAGAAAACCTGCTGGCAAGAGTGGAAAAAGAAAAACGGCAAGGCTTATTAGAAATCCTTGCCGACGACCCCCGCCCGTCCTATCAAGACGACGGACGCATTTACGGTATGCGTTTTGGAGAATATGAAATTAAATTTACGGTAGACGGCGATATTTTGACGGTTATTACCGTCGAATAAAACGCACTTATCCTCACAAAAAACGGAGCATACACTCCGTTTTTTGTTGTATCCGCTTTTTACAAAATCCGATTAAAATTTTCTTTCGTAAAGTTCCTTTGCAATTTTAAAAAAGGTATTGCGCTTTTCACTGTA
>JBGVQH010000064.1:0-13591 GCA_045127475.1 Candidatus Scatosoma sp. | reverse complement strand
TTCCCATTCTATTATTGTATAGTGGCGAAAAAGGCAAATGGAAATTAAAATATTCCTTCTATCTGTTTTATCCCTTGCATCTTGTATTGTTGCAAGGGCTAGCGTGGATACTTTAAAAAAGCAAACAAAAAATCGGAGGTTGTGCACCTCCGATTTTTTTACGGTTGTTATTTTTTAAGAATTAACGTCGTGCCGTCACCGTCGTCAAGAGTGAGGGTGTTGCCATTCCATTGACAGGTTTGCGCATCCCCTTCCAACGTAATCACCACCGAATTGTCACCGCTTTTTTCCCAAGTGCCGCTCGTCTGTTCTGTTGCACCGTCTTCCACCATCTTCATTTCAGCCGTACCGTCTTCGTTCAGGGTAATCGTCATAAAATCTTCGGTCAAGGTCATCATGCCCATAAATTGTTCACCTGCGTTAATCTCGATTTTCATGCCGTTTTCAACGTAAATCATTTTACTGAACTTATATGTGCCAGCTACTTCCGCTTTATCTTTTGCGCAAGCGCCAAACAGAACACATACACACAATATCAAACCCATAAAAATAGTGCTAAAAAACCGTTTTGCTCTACTCATAGAACACCTCCAAAAATTTTTATAGGTACAGTATAATTCATATTTTATGAATTGTCAAGTATTTTTTTGCAAAAAATTTATATAATATGAATATGAAAATTTTTGGCGAACGAATAAAACAAACCTTAAAAGAGTTGGGAATAACGCAAAAACACCTTGCGGAACGCTTGCAGGTGCAAACCTCCACCCTTTGCGAGTGGTTAAACGGACACAACGAACCGCCTATGCAAATGATTGTGGATATCGCACGCACCCTATCGGTTTCCACTGATTTTTTGTTAGGATTAAAAGATTACGATTGAAAAAAAGCGGAAGAGCCGTAAGCTCTTCCGCTTTTTTTATAACTCTCACGTTATTGCAGGCTTGCCAGCAAGCCCTCCAGACCACGCTTGACGTCCTCGTACGAACGCTGAAAATCACGCGTGTACCACGGATCGGCAACGTCGCCGTTCTCGCCCGCATATGCAAGCAATTTTTTAATTTTAGCCGCGTTTTCGCCGCCCAAAATACGGGTTGCATTGCGCACGTTTGCTCCGTCCATGCAAAGGAATAAATCGAATTTATCCGCATGCGCCCTCGTCAATACCTGCGCGCGTTTACCCGCACAGGATATCCCCTTGCTTTCCAAAAGAGTACGGGTGTGATAATATACGGGCGCACCCACGCCATTAAAGACGTTTTCGTCCGAAGTTGCGCTCGACTCTATGACAAAATCCTCTTCACGCCCCGCCTTTTTTACCATGTCTTTCAATAAAAGCTCTGCCATCGGCGAACGGCAGATATTGCCAAGACACACGAACATAATTCTATACGGTTTCGTCATGCGTACTTCCCCCCTTTTCTTCGGTGTTTTCCGTTTTTTGGGCAGGTTTGTTTCCACCGCACACGCTAGCATGAGGACAAGACTGACAACCGCAACCGCAACCGATTTTTTCACCCTTTATTTTCTTACGAACGATATACGCCACAATCGCCCCTACGATAAGGGCAAGCGCGGCAATTAAAATAATATCGATAGGTTTCATAATTTTTCTCCTTGTTACAGCGTATACCTACCCACGTTCATCGCGATACGGGGTAGGTATTTTGCAAAAAATGAGGTATTTTGTATAAGCTTATTTTTTCAAGCGAAGTGCACGCTCTTTTTTATCCATTCGTTTGTTATACAGTACAATTCCGAATACCGCCAACGCCGCCAATGCCGACCAAATGGCAATCGGCCAAACAAATTCGCCTACCGTATATACGATGGTCGCCACTAAATAGGACGTAACTACCCAGAATAACACTGTCCATCTAAACTTGCCCTTTGCCGTTTCTCCTTTCGCTGCCGCCACCGCCGCAAAACAGGGTATTGTCAGCATATTAAAGGCAATAAAGGAAATAAGCGCAGGGACGGAAATCCCCGTTGCGCCGATCATAACGACTACTTCTGCAACGCCTTCTTCCGTGCCTTCAAACCCTGCAATAATCACCGCCGCCAACGAACCGAAAGTAGCAATCACGTTTTCCTTGGCAATCAAGCCCGTAATCGCCGCCACCGCAAACACCCAACCGAACGCTTTGAGCTGAGAGCCAAAGCCAAGAGGGGTAAACAGGGGCTGTATCAGTTGACCAAGAGAGGCAAGAATAGAATTGCCCATTCCCTCTTCGCCGACGTAACGCCAATCCCACGCAAAGTTGGACAAGAACCAAATGACGACGCACGAAAGCAGAATAATGGTAAACGCCTTTTGGATAAAGTGCTTTGCCTTATCCCAAAGGTGCAACATCAAATTTTTAAATCCGGGTACGTGATAGGTAGGCAATTCCATGATAAAGGGCGACGTTTCCCCGCGCTTGGTGGTATACCGCATCACTAGCAAAGCTATCAGCGCGGTAACAATGCCGAGCAAATACATAGAATAGGTGATTACGTCTGCGTTGCCCACGCCAAAGTGCGCCACGATACCCCCCGAAATGGCAAGCAATATCGGCATTTTTGCTCCGCACGAGAAGAACGGAATGACACGGACGGTCATTTCACGCTCCTTTTCATCCGCCATAGTACGAGTATTAATCATCGCAGGCACGGAACAGCCAAAGCCCATAATCATCGGCATAAACGCTCTGCCCGAAACGCCAAAACGGCGGAAAATTCTATCCAACATAAACGCTACGCGCGCCATGTATCCCGTGTCTTCCAAAATGGAGAAGAACAGGAACAGAACCAAAATTTGGGGCAAAAAGGAAAGCACCGACGCGATACCGCCCCAAATGCCGTCTACAACCAAACCCACGATCGCCTCTTTGGTACTAAGCGCCTCCAAACCCGCGCCTATCCATTCGCCGATTTGGCTTGTCAATAGGTCGAGCGCGTTGAACAGGATTACCCCCGGGGAATTCAGACCGTCCGCAAAGAATACACTGCCCCACGTGGTTTCGCTTGTCGCTCCGCACCACTCGCCAAACGGTTTCACAATCGAGCCTAAATACAAAAGATTTTCCGAGAACGTCAAATGGAATATTCCAAACAAAATGACAAGGAAAATGGGCAAGCCCCAAATTTTGTGGGTCAATACTTTGTCTGCTTTGTCCGATTTGGACAGCTCGTCATAGCTAGGCTTTCTCGCACGGGTAAGCGTGGAGGAAAAATGCGCCGTTATGTACTTATATCTCGCGTCGGCAATCTCCGCCTCCGCATCCACGCAATTCCCTGCCGTTTGGCATACGTTTTCATGGATAAATTCTTCCACTGCACGCGCCTCGCTGGGGTGGTTCTTGATTTCAATTTCGTCCTTTTCCACAAGCTTTACCGCGTGAAACAAGGGCGCAGGCACTCCTTTTAATTTAAAAGCAATTTCCGCGTTGGCAATCGCCGAACCGAGTAAAGAGTTTTTTAATACGCTGCTGCCTTGACGTTTTTCCTGCGCCGTAGCCATGGCACGCGCCATCAAATTTTCAGTATTTGCGCCTTTGAGTGCGGAAATCTCCACCACGGGTAATCCGATGCGCTTTTCTAACAAGCGTACGTCTATCTTATCCCCGCGCTTATCCAACACGTCCGTCATATTCAGCGCAACAATCATGGGAACGTCCAGCTCCATAAGCTGCGTAGTTAAATACAGATTTCTTTCTAAATTCGTCGCGTCTACGATATTGATGATACAATCGGGACTCTCTTCCAACAAAAAGTTTCGCGCGATTACCTCTTCGGGGGTGTACGGGGAAAGGGAATAAATCCCCGGTAAATCGACGATGTCTACGGGCTGACTGCCTTTTTTATACGTGCCCGTTTTTTTATCCACCGTAACCCCGGGCCAGTTTCCTACGTGCGCCGTACTGCCCGTGAGCGCGTTAAACAGCGTCGTCTTGCCCGAGTTCGGATTTCCTGCCAAAGCAAACGTTAACATTTTTTCTCCTTTTACCTCTCTTGTCTTTTTAGCGGATTTCTACGTGCGCCGCTTCCGCCTTACGTAAGGTCAATTCATATCCTCTAATTGCAATTTCAATCGGATCACCCAAGGGTGCTTTTTTGCGAAGATATACTTCCGCCCCCGGCGTAATGCCCATGTCGAACAGGCGGCGACGTATCGCCCCCTCGCCGTTCACCGCCACAACCGTTCCTTTTTCACCTATTTTTAACTGTGATAAAAGTTTCATTCCCTCACTCCTTTTTCCCTCTTCCTCTTTTTGGTGTTTTTTAACCATGGTTAAGTTTTAAATCAAAAAAAGAAAAAGCCTTGCTCTAATTTACGGAATTCATTATACCATTATCTTATGCGCCTGTCAAGCAAGAATAAACCATAGTTAAGAAATTTTTTACACATTTTTACATTTTTTTGCAGACAAAAAGAAAGGCAACGTTGCCTTTCTTCCTTATTATATTTATTATATATTGTCTATTTATTGACGGATTTTTTCATCATCAAAAAGGTTTCTTCGGATATGAGGTGTTCCATACGACAGGCGTCCTCTTCTGCATTTTCCGCCGAAACGCCGTTTTTAAGCAGAAATTCGCGAATGATACAATGGCGTTCAAACACCGTCTCGGCGTACGCTTTACCGCTTTCAGTCAGATATAAGTGTTTGCCGTCTTCATACACGTATTCCTTTTCGCAAAGGAGTTTGATGGCTTTATTGACCGCCGCCTGCGACACGTTCATGCGCTTTGCTACGTCGATACGGTGCACGACGTCTTGCGCTTTGCCCAGCGTGAGCAGGGTTTCGAGATAATCCTGTTCGGACTGATTGTATTTTACGTAATTGTTCATATTTTCCCCTTATGAAAATAGTGAAAAAGTAAGAGTGAATAGTGAAAAAGTGTGGGATGATTTTATAATTTTTCCGCACCTATTCACTATTACCTTTTACCTTTTACTTCGCTTGATTTTTATAAAATCAAACAAGCGTCGCCAAAAGAGAAGAAACGGTACTTATTCTCCACCGCGTACTTGTATACGTTTAAAATTTCTTCCCGTCCTGTCAAACACGCAACCAACATAATCAAGGTGCTTTCGGGTAAATGGAAGTTGGTAATCAACCCGTCCACGCATTTCATTTGATAGGGTGGATACAAGAAAATTTCGGTGTTGCCGCTGCATGCACGCACAAACCCCTTTTCGTCCGCTACACTCTCCAACGTCCGCACCGACGTCGTACCAACCGCAATTACCCTGCGCCCTTCGCGCTTTGCAGTGTTGATAATTTCCGCACTCTCTTCACCGATTTGATAAAATTCAGAATGCATTTTGTGGTCGGTAATAATTTCTTCGCTGACGGGGCGGAACGTCCCTAGCCCCACGTGTAACAGCACCTCCGCCACCTGCACGCCCTTTGCTTTGATTTTCTCCAACAGCTCGGGGGTAAAATGTAAGCCCGCCGTGGGCGCAGCCGCGCTCCCGTCCACCTTGCTGTACACGGTGTTATAACGCGCCTGATTTTCCAACTTTTCCTTGATGTACGGCGGCAGAGGCATTGTCCCCACCCGCGAGATAATATCCTCAAACGTCCCGTCGTATTCAAATTCCACAATTCGTTCGCCCGATTCGGTGATATCCTTGACGACAAAGGACAGTTCGTCCCCAATAGTCATTTTTACGCCGATTTTTCCCTTTTTCCCAGGTCTCATCAGCACTTCCCAAGTCTTTAAATCGTGCCTTTTCAGGAGCAAAATCTCTACCACGCCGCCGTGTGCGGTCAACGCATACATACGCGCGGGGATAACCTTGGTGTTGTTCACTACCAACACGTCCCCCTCACACAGATAATCGACTACGTCGCGAAAAATCTTATCCGTAACCGTCTTGTTTACGCGGTCGTACACCAAAAGACGGGACGAATCTCGCGGCTCGGCAGGAGTCTGCGCGATATGCTCCTCGGGCAAATCATAATAAAAATCACTCTTTTTATACTGTACTTTTTCCATAATTTTCGTTATGCGCTTAGGCTTACTCATCCTCTTCAAACAGAGAAATTTGCCGTTTGGCTTTCGCCGACGGCTGCATACCCATATGCGCGTAGCCGTCCTTTAAACAAATTCTGCCGCGCGGCGTGCGCGCGATAAAACCAAGCTGTAATAAATAAGGCTCGTACACGTCCTCAATCGTGTTTGCGTCCTCGTTGATCGTCGCCGCCAGCGTTTCCAAACCCGTCGGACCGCCGCCAAATTTTTCTATCAAGGCACGCAGTAAACTTCTATCCGTTTCATCCAAGCCCAACTCGTCAATTTCCTGCCTTTGCAGAGCAAAACGCGCGTCCTCACGGATGATTTCGACGTTACCTTTGACAATGGAAAAATCGCGGACACGTTTTAACAGTCTGTTTGCAATACGGGGCGTACCGCGGCTACGCCGTGCAATCTCCGCCGCAGCGTCGTCGGCAATCGCAATATCCAGCGCCTTTGCAGAGCGGGTAACAATCCGTTTCAACTCCTCCGCGGTGTACATTTCCAAGCGATTAATAATACCAAATCTATCGCGCAGGGGTGCGGCAAGCATACCCACCCTCGTCGTTGCACCTATCAACGTAAATTTTTTCAATGGAAAACGGATATTGCGCGCAGACGGACCTTTGCCCACGATAATATCCAGCGCGTAATCTTCCATCGCCGAATACAAAATTTCCTCCACCGACCTGTTCAAACGGTGGATTTCGTCGATAAACAGCACGTCCCCCTCGTTGAGGTTGGTCAAAATCGCCGCCAAATCCCCCGAACGCTCGATGGCAGGACCGCTGGTCAGCTTAATCGACACGCCAAGCTCGTTGGCGATAATGTGCGACAACGTAGTTTTTCCCAGCCCAGGAGGCCCGTACAAAAGAACGTGGTCAAGCGCCTCACCGCGTGCTTTCGCCGCCGCGATATATACGCTGAGGTTGTCCTTTACCTTTTGTTGTCCGACGTAATCGGCCATCACTTTCGGGCGCAGGACGTTTTCTTCCGCGTCGTATTCCGTTTTCGTGCTCACTAGCAAATTTTCTTCGCCGTATTCTTCGTTTTCAAACATATATGTATCCTACGCTTATACCCCTTGCAGAGCTTTCATAATAATCTCTTCTACCGCCGTCGCGCCTTGGTCGTGCGCCTTTTTCACCGCCTGCACGCTTTCGTTTCTGGTGAAACCAAGCCCCATCAACGCCGCAATCGCCTCTTCGTCCTGTGCCGAGAGCTTTGCCGCCGTAGCAGCCGTCGGGCTGGGTGTCAACTCGTCGCCGCTCGCCCCCAAAACCTCTGCCGCGGAAATCTTACCATGCAATTCCAAAACGATTTTTTCCGCCGTTTTCTTACCCAGACCCTTGACCGTGGCAAGCCGTTTTACGTCTGCCGTCGCTATCGCAAGCGCAAAATCGTCCGCCGAAAGAGTCGCCAAAATCGCAATCCCCATTTTCGGTCCTACCCCCGATACGGAAATCAGTTTTAAAAACAATTCCTTTTCCTTAGGCTCGCCAAAACCGAACAGCGTAATACCGTCCTCTTTCACCTGCAAATAGGTGTACAAATTCGCCATCGCGCCCACCGTCAGCGTACGGAACGCGCCGCGAGTGCAATACAGCTCGTACCCCACCCCGTTGACGTCCAAAATCGCCGTTTCAGCCGTCGTTTCTAATACTCTTCCTCGCAAAAACGCTATCATTTTCCTCTTCCTTTCTCAATCCTTTTTCGGTTTTTTCGGTGCTTTTACTGTCGACCAAGAGGCTCTGCCAACCCCCGTAACGCCCGTCAAACCCGTCGCATTTTGGAGTGCCGCCGCCGTGCTCGCCGACGAAAATCCGCCGCTTGATTTTTGTCGTTTGCTCGCGCGCGCCCCCGCCGCCATCAACTGCTGATAGGCGTTCGTGGGAGTAGCCGTATTGTTCCCTTTCGTGCGCGTCATGTTTCCTACGGCAAACAACTGTCCAAAATTCGCCGTCTGCGCGTGGCAGAGCGCAATCGCCAAAGCGTCCGCCGCATCGTCGGGCTTGGGCACTTCACGCAGGCGTAAAATCGAAGTTACCACCGACTGCATTTGCGCCTTGTCCGCTTTGCCGTACCCCGTCAAGCCCTGTTTGATTTGCATGGGGGTATATTCATACAGCTTATCGCAAAATTTCGCGCAAGTCAGGAGCGCCACCCCGCGCGCGTGCGCCACCGCGATACCCGTCGTGATATTTTTGGAGAAAAACAGCTCTTCCATAGCAATCTCGTCGGGCTGATATTTTTGTAGCACCGCACGCAAACCCTCTTCCAACCTTTTCAACCGCACAGGTAACGGCTCGGTTTTGGGCGTGAGCACCACGCCGTAATCGACCGCACGCACCACGCCGCGGCTATCCTTTTCAATTACGCCGTACCCCAAAGTCGCAAGACCTGGGTCAATCCCCAAAATCGTCATGCCCTACACCGCCAAAACAAATGTTCTTGTTTCTATTGTACTACTTTTTTAGGGGCTTGTCAAGCCCTATTATCACTTAACCGAGGTTTCGTTTTGCCTATGGCAAAAAAAAATTTGCAAAAAAACAAAAAAACATGGCAGTCCCCCCTTGACAAGCAAAAAAAGTATGGTATACTCCCCCTTGCATCGGACGGAGCGAGTAGCTTTTTACCTTTCGCCGCAAGCCTCTTTACGGTATCCCGAATACTACAAAACGGGAGGATTGAGAATATGAAAGAAAAATTTCGTAAAGCATTGCGTGTGTTTCGGGTGGACGTACTCTTGTTTGGGTTGTTCCACAAAATCGCCCTCGCGGTGACAAAGAAACTGACGGCGTTCAAAACCGCCGTATACCGTTTCCTCACCCGTCTGTTTCCTCGCAACGGTAAAAAGGCTTGCACGGTGGATAGCGTAATCGATACCACGGTGGATACCGCGGCAGATACCGTCGTGGACGTCACGGTAGACGCCGTCGTGGACGTTACGGTAATCGCCGACGAGCTTTAATACCGAGAATTGCGTTTTTTAATACCGCCCCGTTGCGTTCTCCCCGCGCAACGGGGCTTTTTATAAGAAAAAACGGCGCGCACTCGATATGCACACCGTTTTTCTTTTTTCGTTTGCTATTACTCCGCTTTGATTGCGCCAACGGGGCAACCGTCTTCGCACGCGCCACAATCTACGCATTCGTCGTTGATTACGTAAATACCTTTCGCTTCGTCCAATACGATTGCGCCAACAGGGCAAGTATCTGCGCAAGCACCGCATGCTACGCATTCGTCCGTGATTACATGTGCCATAATTTTTACCTCCGATTTTTTGCTTTTTTATTTTTTGCTATACTATTATAACATATTTTTTTCAATTAGTAAAGGTTTCGCGGAAAATTTTTTCTTCCATTTTTAGTTTTTTCGCAGAGTTTCCGCAATCTCTTTGATTAGTGCCGCCACCTTTCTTACTTCGTCCTCGGTATTGCCTTTACCGAAACTGATACGCACGCACTCTCTTGCCTCGCTTTCCGTCAATCCCATTGCCAGCATAACATGGCTGGGCTTTACCGACGCGCTGGCGCACGCCGCGCCCGCCGAAATACTTACGCCGTTAAGGTCGAGCTTATACACTAAATCTACACCCGTTACCCCCGCAACGCGCAAGGACACCACCGCGGGAATATCCCCCTCGTCGCCGTAAATACGCACGCCGTCCAAACCCTTTAAACCGTCCAAAAACGCCTTGCGCAATGCACGTATTTTTTCGTTTATTTCCGACCCGTGCGCCACCGTTTTGTCATACGCCGCCGCCATACCGACCGCCGCCGCGACGTTGGTCGTACCGCCACGCAAGCCCCGTTCCTGCTCACCGCCGACAATCAGCGGTTTCATTTTTACGCCGCTCTTGATATACAGCACGCCACAACCTTTCGGGCCGTAAAATTTATGCGACGAAATCGCCAGCATATCCACGCCAAGTTCTTTGACGTTTAAAGACATATGCGGTGCGGCTTGCACGCCGTCCGTAAAGAACAAAGCCCCTTTTTCGTGCGTAATTTCCGCGAGTTCTTTAATCGGTTGCACCGCCCCCGTTTCGTTGTTGACCGTCATCACGGCAACGATACCCGTCCGCGCGGAAATCATCTCTTTTAAGGCGTTCGGCTCGACACGTCCCTGCCCGTTCACGGGCAAATAGTCCACCGAAAAGCCCTCTTTTTGCAATTTTTCCGCCGCAGCCAAAACCGCATGGTGTTCGATTGCAGACACGATTACGTGGTCGCGCCCCTGCTCTTTCATAGCTTGCGCACCGCCGATAAGCGCCCAATTATCGCTCTCCGTCCCCCCCGAAGTAAAATACACTTCGTTGGACTTTGCTCCCAACAGCTCGGCGAGCGTATCGCGTGCCGTATCCACCGCACCCATAGCTTTGCGCCCGTTGGCGTGCGGAGAATCGGCGTTACCGTAACAGTCCGTCAAATACGGCAACATTTTATCGAGTATTTCTTTATCGAGCGGCGTAGTCGCCGCATGGTCGAGGTAAATCCGTTCCATAAACGCCATTCCTTTTTTTCTTCTTTTTCATTATACCCCCTTACCTAAAAAAAGTCAACCCCTAACGATATTCCGTCCAAGAATTTCCCCGCAAAAAATATTTTTCCTTGAAATTGTAATTTTTTTCAAAAAACCCCTTGAAAAATGTTAAAAAATATAATATAATGGTTGCAATTATCGGTTCTTTGTGAAAAATCAAGTTTTGCGGCGACCGAGAGAACACCGCACCACACGAAATTTCACGCCCCAAAACCACCGATAAAATATTGCAACGACACAAGGGGGATTTTATTATGAGTATCAATGGCGAGAACATCCGCAACATTGCGGTTGTGGGACACAGCGGCGAGGGCAAAACTACGTTGGTAGAGGCTATGCTTTACAACGGCGGCGTAATCGACCGTATGGGCAAAGTGGCAGATGGAACGACTGTGTCCGATTATGACGATTTGGAAAAAGCGAAAAAAATGTCTATCTATACTTCCTGTTCCAACCTTATGTGGAAAGGGGTAAAGGTAAACCTTTTAGACTTGCCCGGGTATTACGATTTTGAGGGCGAACGCAGCGCAGGTCTTCGCGCGGCGGGCGGTGCTCTGCTCGTTATCGGTGCAAACGGCGTTATTCCCATCGGTGCGGAATCTATCGTCGATTATTGCTTAAAACTGGGCAAACCCCTGATTATCTTCATCAACGGTATGGATAAAGAAAACGCCGATTATCTGGGCACGGTACAGGCTCTGCGCGCAAAATACGCAGGGAAATTAGCCCCCATTCAAATCCCCATTATGGAAGGGGGCAAAATGCAGGGCTGTATCAACGCTTTGCAGGAACGCGCTTACCTTTTCAAGGATACCGGTCCTGAGGAAATCGCTATCCCTGAAAACATGAAAGACCAAGTAGAAGAAATGAAAGCGTCGTTGATGGAAACGGCGGCGGAAAACGACGAAATTCTGTTGGATAAATATTTTGAAACAGGCGATTTGACCCGTGAAGAAACCATCCGCGGTATCCGTATCGGTATTGCGTCGGTCAACACGATTCCCGTCATGGCAGGTTCGGCACTTACCAACCGCGGCGTTATCAACCTGTTGAACGAAATTGTTACGTATATGCCGCAGGCACGCGAACGTCTGAATACGATGGTCGAAGACCTCGACAGCCCTGGCAAAGTATATTCTCTGCGCACGGACGAGGACGCTCCCTTTGCGGCACAAGTTTTCAAAACGGTTATCGACCCGTTCTCGGGCAAACTTAGCTATATTAAGAGTTTCCGCGGGGTACTTAAGAGCGGTACAACCGTTTGGAACCCCAACACCGAAACGGAAGAACGTATCGGACAGATTTACGTTCTGCGCGGTAAGAAGATGGAAGCGGTCGACCAGCTTGCCGCAGGCGATATCGGCGCGGTGAACAAGCTGAACAACACCAACACGGGCGACACTCTTTGCGATATGAACGCGAAAGTGAAATTCTCCCCTATCCACTTCCCGAAACCCACGCTGTTTATGTCCGTAGCGGCGGAAAAGAAAGGCGAAGAAGACAAAGTATTTGCAGGGCTTGCAAAATTGAAAGAAGAAGATTACACGTTCTCCATTGAAAAGAATGCGGAAACGGGCGAAATGGTTATCGGCGGTCAGGGCGATATCCAGATTGAAATGCTGGCAAAGAAAGTGAAAGCGCGTTACGGCGTAGACATGAAACTGTCCGAACCGAAGATTGCTTACCGCGAAACAATCCGTGGCAAAGCGGAGGCAGAGGGCAAACATAAAAAACAATCGGGCGGCCACGGTCAATACGGCCACGTTAAAATCCGTTTCTCCCCTTGCGAGGAAGAATTTGTATTTGAAGAAGAGGTCGTTGGTGGCGCAGTTCCCAAGAACTACTTCCCTGCGGTTGAAAAAGGCTTGCGCGAGAGCATGGAAAGCGGTCCTTTGGCGGGCTATCCCGTAACGGGTTTGAAAGCCGTTCTGTACGATGGCTCGTACCACGACGTAGACTCGAACGAATTGTCCTTTAAGATGGCGGCGTCGATTGCCTTTAAAGAGGGCTTAAAGAACGCGAAACCCGTTCTGCTTGAACCGATTTACACGTTGAAGATTGCAATCCCTGCCGATTATCTCGGCGACGTTATGGGCGACATCAACAAACGCCGCGGCCGTATCATGGGTACGGATACCGAGGGCGACCGTTCGATTATCACGGCGGAAGTGCCCCTTGCGGAAATTAAGACGTATACTATGGAACTGCGTTCCTTGACGCGTGGTAGTGGTAAGTTCGTATCCGAATTCCTTGGCTACGAAGACGTTCCCCCCATGCTTGTTGATAAGATTATCGCGGACGCGCAAAAGTCCTAACCTCCTTTACTAAATTTTGTTTGCGCGTACGGATAAAACCCTTTCAAGATCCCCCTCTTGAAAGGGTTTTTTGTGGTTGGCAGCCACTGGCAAGTCTTTCCCTTGCCGAACGTGTGTGTAATTATCCCCCGTTGGCGGTTATCCGCTCATCGACGGTTTGTTTTTGCAAGATGACATTTTACACTTTTTTCACGCATATATTTATGCTATGAATGCCTTATTTTTTACCGTATTTACGATATGTACCCTATCCTTACTTGTGCTTTCGCCTGAAAATTTCCTACCTGCGATGCTGGACGGAGCAGGCAAAGCCGCCACGCTGTGCGTTTCCCTAATTGCTACCTACGCCGTGTGGATGGGGCTGATGCGACTGTGGGAGGACAGCGGCGTAGCGCGTGGGGTTTCCCGCGTGATTAAGCCCATCGCAAAACGCCTTTTGAAAACGGACGACGAAGAGGCTCTTTCCGCTGTCAGTATGAACGTGTCCGTCAACCTTTTGGGAATTTCGGGTGCGGCGACTCCATACGGCATCAAGGCGGCACAGCTTTTGGATCAAACGGACAACGCCGAATATTCGTCAGCGATATTTTTTATCCTGAACGCCACCTCGTTGCAAATTTTACCCTCTTCCCTCGTCGCCGTCCGCGTGGCAATGCAAAGTTCCAATCCAACGGACATTATTTTCCCCACCATAATTGCAACGGTGTTTTCGACGGCGCTCGGCG
>JBGVQH010000063.1:0-3663 GCA_045127475.1 Candidatus Scatosoma sp. | reverse complement strand
AAAAATCGGGTGTAACCGCCTAAAGTTCCGCCTACAATGTCATATAAAATTTCGGGGTTTTCGCCGTTGGCAATCACCATATCCGCGCCCTTTTCCACACACAGTTTCGCCGCTCTCAGTTTCGTTCGCATACCCCCCGTGCCCAAAGCCGAGCCTTCGCCGCCTGCCAAGGTAAACAATGCATCAGGGCAACCGTCCACCCGCTCGATAAGCCTTGCACTCGTATCTTTATGGGGGTCAGCCGAATACAATCCGTCCACGTCCGACAAAATGACGAGCAAATCCGCGCGTGCACTCACCGCAACCAACGCGGAAAGGGTGTCGTTGTCGCCCACCTTAATTTCTTCGGTAGCAATCGTGTCGTTTTCGTTGATAATCGGCAATACGCCCAGTTCCAACAATCTAAACAGGGTGTTGGTAAAATTCTCATGACGGTCCTCGGCAGAAAAGTCCGAACCTGTCAATAAAATTTGCGCCACCGTATGCCCAAATTCCGTAAAGGTTCGGTCGTAGGTATACATCAGTTCGCATTGTCCAACGGCAGCCGCCGCTTGTTTGGTGGGGATATCCTTGGGTTTTTCAGATAAGCCGAGTTTTCCAACTCCCATACCGATTGCGCCCGAGGATACCAAAATGACTTCGTGCCCTGCGTTTTTTAAATCGCTAATTACGCCGCAAAGTGCGTTCGTACGTTTGATATTCAGTTTTCCCGTTTCGTGGGCGAGTGTCGAAGTGCCCACTTTGATTACCAATCTCATTGAATCGATTTCCTTTTTCGATAAAAAACGGCAAAATAAACCGTTTTTTCGATTATACATTATAGTATAACGCGCGAAAAGGCTTTTGTCAAGCGGGAAAAAGGCGGAAAGGGGGTAAAAAACGCAAAAATCGCATGAAATTATATAATCTTACGCAAAATAAGATTATCCGTCGGCGGTTTTTGTCGAGGGCAAAAGGGTGGCGGCGTATTCGGCAAGCAACACGCGGTCGCGTTGGTTATCGACGTTCAGCACCCGAAAATCGTGCAAGCGCAGGGGAGCTTCTGTGCGCACGCCGTCTGCGCGGGAGAGTAACGCGTAAAAAGGACGGCGTTTGCCTGTGTACGAATAGGTGAGCGTGCCCAGCGTTCCCCTTGGGAATCCGCTGGATAGCAAAGCGTTATTGATAAGCACGATGGTATCCCATTCTTCCGCAAGGCGATTGTCTGAAAATTTCGTTTTTTCCATAATACAAGTTCTCCTTTTTTCAGTATGCGTTAAAATTTCCAAAAAATACCGCGAGGCTGGGGGAGTAAAACCTGCGCGTTTTGGAGTTGGACGTGCAGTATAACACGGAAAAAAGCCCTGTCAAGGGGGGAGTGCCATCTTTTTTTCCAAAAACGGAAAAATTTTGTAATAAAACTGTTTACATTCAGTTTTTTTTATGATATAATATACTCGGTATACAAGGGCGAACTTTCGCCTAAAACAGCCGAAAATAAAATGATAAAAAGAAAATTATTTTCAAAGGAGATACATTATGACTAACAACAAAAAAGTTCTTCAATTTGTTGCGGACGTCGAGGCTTTTGCTCAGCCCGACAAAGTGGTTTGGATTGACGGTAGCGATGTACAGCGCGACGCGCTTCGTGAAGAGGCTTGCGCTACGGGTGAAATGATCAAGCTCAATCAGGAAAAACTTCCTGGCTGCTACTATCACAGAACGGCTGAAAACGACGTTGCTCGTGTAGAAGACAGAACCTTTATTTGCTGCGAAAACGAAGAGGACGCACTTCCTCATTCCATCGTTAAGTGGAAAGCCCCCAAGGAAGCTTATGCAATGGTAAACGAAATTGCAAAGGGCGCATATAAGGGCAGAACGATGTACGTTATCCCCTATTCGATGGGCGTTGTAGGCTCGCCTTTCTCCAAGATCGGTATTGAAATCACCGACTCTATCTACGTTGTACTCAACATGATGATTATGACGAGAGTAGGCAAAATGTGTTTGGATGCACTTGGTGCTGACGGCGATTTCGTTAAGGGTTTCCACGCAAAATGTAACGTAGATCCCGAAAAAAGATATATCATGCACTTCCCCGAAGACAACACGATTATTTCCGTAAACGCGGCTTACGGCGGTAACGTATTGCTCGGTAAAAAATGTTTCGCACTTCGTATTGCTACCAACCTTGGTAAGAAAGAGGGCTGGATGGCAGAACACATGCTTATCCTCGGCGTAAAACGCCCTCAGGACAAGGAAATGAAATACGTTGCGGCTGCGTTCCCTTCTGCTTGCGGTAAGACGAACCTTGCAATGTTGATTCCTCCCAAGCAGTACCCTGACGCAGGTTACGAAGTACAATGCGTCGGCGACGATATCGCTTGGATTCGCGTAGGCGAAGACGGCAGATTGTGGGCGTGCAACCCCGAAAACGGTTTCTTCGGCGTTGCTCCTGGTACCAACGAAAAATCCAACCCCAACGCGCTTGCTTCCACCAAGCAGGGCACGATCTTCACGAACGTTGCTTTGAACCCCGCAGACAACACCGTTTGGTGGGAAAAATTGACGAAGCAGGCTCCTGCAGAGCTTATCGATTGGACGGGCAAGCCTTGGACGCCTGACTGCGGCAGAAACGCAGCACATCCCAACTCCCGTTTCACCGCTCCCGCAGAAAACTGCCCTTGCATTTCGCCTGCATTCAACTCCAAGGAAGGTGTGCCTCTTTCCGCAATCATCTTTGGCGGCAGAAGAGCAACGACGACCCCGCTCGTTTACCAGTCCAGAGATTGGAATCACGGTACGTTCGTAGGTACGATTATGTCCTCCGAAACGACGGCAGCGGCTACGGGTGCAGTTGGCGTTCTCCGTCATGACCCTATGGCAATGAAACCTTTCATGGGTTACTCGGTAGATAAATACTTCCAGCACTGGATTGATATGGGTGCGAAAGTTCCCGCTGAAAAGCAGCCTAAGATCTTCAACGTTAACTGGTTCCGTCAGGACGAAAACGGCAACTTTATGTGGCCTGGTTTCGGCGACAACATGCGCGTTCTCGATTGGATTTTGGATCGTTGCGAAGGCAGCGTTGATGCACAAGAAACGGCAATCGGTTACCTTCCTTATGCAAAGGATATCAATATCGAAAATTGCGATATCGATGCGGAAACGCTTAATAAGCTCCTTGTTGTAGACAAAGCTCGTTGGGCTGCGGAAGCAGAAGAAATCACGAACTACTACGCAGAAAACTTTGGCGACAAGATGCCTAAGGAAATCATGGATAACCTTGCAATCTTGAAAGCAAACTGCGCAAAATAATTGCAATAAAAGTTGAATAAAAAAAGTCCCGTTGGTTTTCCAGCGGGATTTTTTCTATTCCTTGCATAAAAGTTCTTGCGCCAAACGAAAACCCGTTTGAAAGCCGTGGCGGTAAACAAGCCGTCCGTAATCGCAATTTTCCGCATTGTTTTCCGCCTCGTAGATAAAAAATAACGCCTTTTGTTCGTCGGATAACGCGCAAAGCAGCTTTTCGTAGGCGGAAATCCTTTTCGTTTCACGGCTTTGCGACAAAATCGGCGTTTCCTCCAATTCCGCATAGTACAGCGTTTTTAAAACATCGTCCATTTTCCTTAGCTCCCATGTGGTATGACAATATTATACTACCCAAAATGGGTATTGTCAACC
>JBGVQH010000062.1:0-3971 GCA_045127475.1 Candidatus Scatosoma sp. | reverse complement strand
ATTTCGAGAGCGTAATTTCGAAGACGAAATGCTTCTTTACGTCGCTTTCGATAATCTTCAAATTCTTCGCGCCCGAGAAGTACATAAGCTCCAAATAATCGCTTCGCACCGAAAGGTGTGGCGACATGGCTTTTACCGGTCGAGCCGTACATGCCCCCGCCGAAATGGCGAAAAGCGGGCGTCTATGCCCTACGCCGTAGGGCTCCATCGCCGCCAGCTCACGGGCAAATTTTTCAGGGAAACGCCGTGTAATCTCTTCGCTGACAGGAATTACCTGCTCAAAATCCTCGCTGGTGTACGTCCTACCGATTTCTTCCCCCAACGCCCTTTCCAAATCGTCAAATTTATCCACGCGGATATTGATACCCGCCGCCTGCGCGTGTCCGCCAAATTCCTCCACGTGCTCCGCACAATTTTTTAAGGCATTGAAAATGTTCACACTCTCGATACTGCGCGCACTACCTTTTAGCATATCGCCGTGGCGGACGAACAACAGCGTGGGACGATTGTATTCCTCCGCGATACGCGCCGCAACAATGCCGACGAAACCGCTATTCCAGCTCTCATCCGAAAGCATAATCACGTTGCCGTACGCACCCTTTTCCAACAGTTTGCATTTTGCCGAGGCATACAACTCATCACAGCATTTTTGCCGTTCGGTATTGTACATACAGAGTTTGGTTGCCAACTCGTAAATCTCCGACTCGTTTTCGGAAATAAACAGGCGGAACGCCGCCTGCGCGTCCCCCATTCTACCTGCGGCATTGACGCGGGGCGCAACGTTGAACGCCAACGTCTGCGCGGTAATCCCGTCGTAATTTTTACCGATCAGCATAGAAAAACAGGAACGGAGCTTGGTATTAAACAATTTCAACCCTTCCGTTACAATATCGCGGTTTTCTCCCAAAAGCGGCACGCTGTCCGCCACTGTTGCCAGCGTCGCAAAGTCCAAATATTTATACGCCTTTTCCCCTATTAAGGCACAAGCAAGCTTGAAAGCCACCCCCGCCCCGCAAAGGTTGTCGTACGGATAATCGTCTTCCAGCTTGGGATTAACAATAATGCAATCAGGCAAAACCTCAGGGAGCTCGTGATGGTCGGTTACGATTACGTCCGAGCCGAGCTCGTAAATATATTGCGCCTCTTTCGCGCAGGAAATCCCGCAATCCACCGTGATAAACAGTTCGGGATTGCACTCCTCAAAAATGCGGTCGATTGCCTCTTCGGAAAGCCCGTACCCGTCCACACGTTCGGGCACGTACACGTGTGCCTCGATGCCAAAATCGCGCAGGGCGTGATACATAATCGCCGACGCGCAGATGCCGTCTGCGTCGTAATCGCCAAACACCGCCACCGTTCTGCCCTCGTCGCGCGCTTGCGTGATTAACTCTACCGCCTCTTTCATGCCTTTCATAAGAAAGGGCGAAAGGAAATTCTTTTCAGACGGGTGCATAAAACGGCGGATTTTTTGCACGGTATCTACCCCGCGCGCATACAAAATCCGCGTAATTTGTTCCGTCAAGCCCGTCGCCGCGGCAAGATCGGAAATACTATTTAATTGTTCTTCCGAAAAGGAATATTCGGGAACAATCCGTTTCATGTTTTCGTCCTTATTTTTACTCTTTTGTCATTATTTACCAAGAAAGCGTACGGGCGGAAGAAAGCCCCCTCCCGCCCGTTTCGTTTTTAGTTTTTTATTAATCAACGATTTCTTCGTTGTCCGCTTTTTTCGTTTTTTCGCCTTTCTTTGCGCCTCTATAGCTAGTGGATTTTGCCGCAGCGATTTTATCCGCGCATTTCTTTGCGGGCACAAACGTAGCCGGTACAAACAACAAGCCGATTACAGCCGATACCAACACACCGATAATTGCCGAAAGGGAGAACCAAGCGATTGCCGCTCTGCCAACGCAAATCATCACGATAAGCGCAACCGTCATCAAGCTAGCAAATACCGTCGTTTCTTTCCAAGCAATCGAAGAGGAAAGCAGTTCTTCCGTCGATTTCTCCGCCGCACCGTCCTCTGCCTGCGCCGCGCGCAATTTGTTGAAGAACATCAAAATTGCAACCATCGAGAAGAGTACCGAGCCTGCAATCGCCGCCGCCACCGAGGGGGTAACGGGGATACGCGTCAAGGCAATAATTGCCGTCGTCAAGCCCATCGAAAGCAGGTTGCCGCCAAGCACGTACAACGCCGCAAACAGCTTATGACGAATCCACACGTATACCAAAGAGGCTACCGCAAAAATCAAGAGTGCAATCAAGCCGCGACCTACGTAGTTTTTTGCCGTCGTAGAAATAATCTCTACGTCTTGCACGAGAACGTCGATAAACTCGCCTGCAAATTGAATATCCAAAGCGTCTTTTACCGCATACAAGGTTTCTTCTGACGTATCCTTATCGAATACGTACACGATTTCCGTGGACAACTTGCCCACCGTGCCGATATTGACGTCATCAGCCTCCAAACCGACTTTGCCAAGTTCCGCATTTACTACGCCTTGAATCTCGTTCCCCTGCGCTTCGTAATTATGCGAGTACATAGAAACGGTCAACGTCTTTTGGTCCTTGATGCTGCTGTTAAAGCCGAGCACCGCGCAAAGAATGATACCCGCCACCAAGATTGCCGCCAAAACAGCGGACAAAATCAAGGTGAACTTTTTCGTCAATTTTAAGTTGGGAGCTTTACAACACTTAATCTTCATCGTCGTCATCCTCCCTTACAAAACGGAAATATTTATATTTGTCTTTGCAAGCGGAAAGCAAGGTATAGTTGATACCACGTTCCCAAAGCAAGTTGCAGAACGCCGCCGTAATTACACAAATCAGCGAGTGGATTGCAAGCGTGTGCAGATTCGCTACGCCAACGAGCAAACTAAGTGCTGCAATGAACAATACCGCGTATACGTCGATAACACTCCAAAGGGTTTTCTTGTAGCCTTTCTTCACCGCCGACTGTACCGTCTTACCCTGCAACACCTCTTTCTTGATTGCGTTGTAGGTATACGCGTGGAATGCGTTGACCATAACCAAACCGAACAGGAAAATCATAATCGCCGCCGCCGAGATTTCCAAAACGCCCTCAGTGATGAATGCAAAGCAAAGCGCGGTGATGATGAAATAGCTGAGGTTAGTATATACGTTGACGATACCGAATTTGCCCATCTTCACAACGGAGAGCACCATCAGCGCCACCATAATGAAAAGCAAGCCGCCGAATACCCAGTACAGCACGTTTTCACCGTAATCGTTCGTGAAAGCGCGGATAGAATCGGCTTTTAACTCCGTAAACGTAAATTCGATAGGCATATTAGCATCTGCGTCGCCAATATAAATCACACCCGTATCCGTGAGGGAATTGAGCAAAATTTCAATCGTTTCCGCATAACGGATATCCCCTTCTTCTGCGATAGGGTAACTGATTTTATCTCCAACGTAGTCCTTGGGAATTTGCAAACGTTCAAGCACTACCCCGCCGACAGCAGGAACTAACGCCGTCGCCTCCGAGTTTTTAAACTCGTTTATCATTTCTTTGCCAGCGCCCGTAAATTCAATCTGCAACCAAACGACCTCTTGCTTCGTCTTTAACTTGATTTCTTTTATGAAGTCCTTCATGGTCTTTTCGCCGTCAAACGCGGAAAGGTTTGCACCGTCTGCCATAAAGGTAAATTCGCCAAACAGATTAAAGGACGTAAAGGCGTCGCTTACGTAGGTAGCAGGATCTTTCGCATACTGCGTTTCCGTCTTTTCACCCGCGCCGAGCTCTACGCGCACCACGTAATCATTCACGATTGCAACGCTGTGATATTCGTACTCTTTCGCCTCGTAACGGTTTTTTACTTCGTTTACCGCTTTGTTAAACGCAACGTCGAAATCCGCCGAAACGCTCCACGTGCCGTCGTCGTTTTGGATTAAAACACCGTCGTCCTCGTCCGTACTAAAGCACAAGCCGTTGATCCCCTCAACGCTTGCAT
>JBGVQH010000061.1:0-3537 GCA_045127475.1 Candidatus Scatosoma sp. | reverse complement strand
GAATCCCCTTAAACGCCGATGCAACCCAACCAATCGACAAAAATTGATTGAAAAACAACGAAATGAAAAAGATAATAGTAAACGACGGAATGCACATCCCAAGCGTTGCCAAAACCGCCCCTAAAATCTTTTCTTTTTTATAGCCGATATAGGTGGAGCAGTTGAGAGCAATCGGACCTGGCGTAGATTCCGCAATCGCTACCAAATCCATGAACTCGTCTTCCTCAATCCACTTCTTTTTGGATACGAACTCGTTCTCTAAAAGGTGAATCATGGCATATCCGCCCCCGAAGGTGAACAGACCTATTTTCAGCATATTGATAAATAACAGCCACAGCGATTTTAATCGCCCCGTACCGTTTCGTTTTTCATCCTTCATCGCATACCTGCCCTATCCGTATAAGCGTAATCATTACGCTTCATTGACGAGTTTTCCCGTCATATGCTCGATTCCCAAACAAAGAATTGCCGTGTTCTTTCTAAATTTCTCGATTTCGTTATGGATATAATCCATATCTGTCGTAAATTTTTTAGAAAACTCCGTTATCAGCTCGTCCGACCACTCGTCTACCATGTGAATGCGTCCGAATATAATCACGCTTTTGATATTGAGCGACCAATGCCCGTTCTCGTGATAGCCCTTATCGTAAACGCAGAAAGAAACCTTATCACTGCTATCAATCGCATCGAGCTTATGCCCGACCTTTCCGCTGTGAAAATAGATTTTATTATTTCTCTCGTCGAAGTAAAAATTGATAGGCAAAGCGTATGGATAACCGTCATCACCATTGACGGCAAGCACGCCACGCACCTCTTGTTTTAATATTTCCTTACACTCTTCCAACGAGAGTTTTTGTTTCTTTCTCGTTAAATCTCTGAACATACCTTTCCTCAAACAGCTTTTATTCATAGCCATTATATCATATTCGTATGAATAATTCAATCATTTTGCTTTTCTTTGTTTACTGTGGTGAAAAATTTAAAGGGGGACGGTTTATTTTCCGCCACCCCCTTTTTTTATTTCCTTATAACAACAACATAAAGCAAGCTCCCTGTGTGGTGCGCGCCTTAAATCCGTAATATTTTCCGTCCTTCACGTCGTACCAATCACTAAACGGCACTCTGTCCGGCGACGTTTTTAAGAACTCGTTCATCGGCTCGATAAACTTTTTCCGTGTTTCGATATCGTCCGTCAACTGCGCTACGTACGTCAGCCAATCGCTCTTCCCAAACGTTTTACGATGATCCAAAGGCGTGCCGTATTTCTCCATTTTTTGCAAATAGCATGCAATTTCTTTATCAAAAATCGCATCGTCAAACAACCGCAAACCCAGCACTCTGTCAAAGGCAAAGTTATATTTTAAACTAAACGTTTCTTCGCCTGAATCCCACGTCAACGGCAGGTGGGTTTTATCCGCCCCAAAGCGCGTGATTTCCGCCGCGAATTCTTCGGCAATTTTACGATATTTCGCTCCATTTTCTTCATCACCGCACGATTTCAATAGCTCCGCGTACGCGCCGATACCCACCGTCGCCTTGATTGCCAAATTGACGTTGTTTTCCAAATGCCCTGCAAAATCATCCGTGCAAAGCTGACTACCCGGTTTTAAACCGTATTTTACAAGATACTGCACCCACTTTTCGCACAAATCTTGGTTGTCCGCAAAAAAGGCAATATCCTTATCCCGTTGATACACCGCCAAGAACATAACGAGCATGTTGGCACACTCTTCCACCGGCATCTGCATAGTAATATCGTACAAATCGAAGTTGGCAGGCAAACGATAGAAAGGATAATGGGTTTTAAACGTTGAGAACAAATGTCCCTCGTGCAAACGCGCAATATATTTATTCTTTTCTTCGCTTACGCCGTAAACCTGCCCGCCGCAAACGGGATACGTCCCCACATCGTGGGGTGCAAAATCGTATTTCCATATAGGCATACGCGCAAACTTCAAAATCGGGCGTATCATGCCTTTTACAAGCTCAGGCGCGTACAAAAGATACAACGGCATAGAGGGATAGGATACGTCCACCGTCGCAATACAGCCGTTAGAGCCGCATTCCTTGGATAGCCACAAAATCTCTCCCTTGTTATCTCGCACGAGTTTATGTGCGCCGATACTTTGGCGCAATGACGCAAACAGCACATTGATATACGCCCGACCGTACGGCTTTGCGCGGGAAAGCAAGTCCTTTTCGAACGCCTGTAATTTCTCTTCGCAAGCATCACGGTAATACCAAAGCTCCGTTAAAGCCTCGAAAATCGTATGATTTTCCAAATAATATCCCTTGCGGAACTCGCCGTAATAATCAATAGACACGTGGTCGTCAAAGCCGAGCAAAATCGCGCCTGCGCTACCCTTGTTGATTGCGCCGAGATATTTCTCGTCGCCGTCTGCCGTAAACGCAAGGTAGCCGTTCGCCAAATACCCTTTCAGTTCGTTTTCGTCCAAAATCCAAGCTTTCTGTCCCGCAAGATAATAATATCCCCAGTCCGCCCCGCCGAAATCAGCGCTGGGAGACATAGGCATTTGTCTAAGCAAACCCAGCGTTGCCGTTTCAAATCCATCCATGGGCACTACGATACCGCGTACGCGCTTGTCAAAGGTTTCGGACACGTCGTTATAGGCGATATTCCTGCACACAAACAGCGAAATTTCCGCATTATCGTCTCCAAAAATTTCGTAATCCATATAGCAGACAGGCATGGACAAAAGCTCCCAATCGGTCAACGGCAACGGAGATACAAAACGCACCTTTAAGGTCGTTTTTCCACACGCAAACTCGTATTCGGTCGCAAACGCCGTAATATTTAAACTCGTCTGTTCAGCTTTTTTAACGCCAAAGGGTGCAAATTTTTTACCGTCGCCCATAAAATTATAGGTCTGACCGTTTGTTTTCAAAAAGCCGTAAATCGTTTTCTTTTCCCCAAACCATGTTTCCACGTCGTTATCGTTTAAATTTTCCGTTGCCATCCAAATTGAAAAATTCGGGTCCTTAACAAATAAGGGATACGATGGTAAAATGCGTTCCATTTGATATTCTCCCACAATGATTATTCCGCCTGCCTGTTTAGGGCAGTTTTTAGCAATCTTGCCTACTTCTTAAATCGTCCAAAGACTTCGTTTACTTGCGTAAAGCTGGCAAACGTCCCCTTGTATTTTTGAATAATCTTCATCATTTCGCCAATTTGCTTTTTACGGATAATACAAATCACCATATACTTTTCCGTATGCGAATACATGCCTTGCACCCGAATTTCCGTAACGCCGTGCCCCAACCTTTCTAATAACTCTGCCGACAGCTCTTCGGGTTGTTCGGTAACGATTTCGAATTTGTACCCCCGCTTTAACCCTGCCAAAAAATAATCGACCACGATATTTGCAATAAAAAGGTTCAACAACGTACAAATGGTTGGCGTTATCTTTCTGCCGTACACAAAAAACGCAATTGCCACCACACAAGAATCCAATAAAAAGGATACGTAGGCAACGTTGGTTTCGGGTTTTGCTTTTTTGATGAGCGCGGAAATGG
>JBGVQH010000060.1:0-2534 GCA_045127475.1 Candidatus Scatosoma sp. | reverse complement strand
CGGGGAATACTTCGTCCTTACCAACGTAGCGCATTTTATTTTTTGCGAGTAACGATTTGTATTCGTTGATAACCGCTTTGGGGGAAATGCCCTGACAGCAAGCCAGCGTTTCGCAAATTCCACAACCGCAACAAAGGGTAGCGGACAACACCATTTCGGGCATAATTGCCGCCGCCGATTTTGCCGTGCGCACCATCTTGTGCGGTTCTAACGGATAGCCGAGCAAATGCCTAGGGCACATATCCGTACAGCGGGTACATTGACAGCACGCCGTTTCCGCGCGGGCAATCGATTTTTCACCGTCCAAATATTTGGAGAGGATTGCCTCACAGTTATCGGGCAAAATTAAAAGCCCTTTTGTCGTTTTGGTGATCACCGCATTGTCGGGATCTATGACTTTACCCATCGAAGGTCCGCCGTCTAAAACGGTGTATCCTTCGGGGATTGTTATCGAATTTCTTTCAAATAATTCCGCCACGGACGTACCGATAGGCACTTTCACCACGATTGCCTCGGGAATATCCCCGCCGATCGTAACGTATTTTTCCGTAACGGGTTCACCCATTTTTACTGCGCGTGCGACGTTGTACAGCGTTTCCACGTTGAGTACAATCACCCCCGAAGTAATGGGCAAATTGCCGGGCTTTACCACTCTGCCCGTCGCCTGATAAATCAAGCTGATTTCGTCGCCCATCGGGTATACGTCGGGCAACGTTTTCAGGATAATTCTATCCGACAATTTTGTGCCGTCTTTCAATTTTAATCTAACGGCGGTATGCTCCTTAACACAGAGCAATGCACAGGGAATTTTGGCGTAATCCATCACCGCCTTGATCCCCGAAAGCACCGTCGGCATTTCCCTTTTCAAAAGGATATAGTCGGTATACAGCAGGGGTTCACATTCCGCCCCGTTGACGACAAGGGTATCCGCCCCGTCCGCCAATTTCGCGTACGAGGGAAAGCCCGCGCCACCCGCGCCGACAATGCCTGCATTTTTCATAATCTCTTTCAAATCCATACTACTATGCCGTCTTTCTTCGTTCTCTTTCTCTGTGCGCCAACGCGCGCAACTTAGTCTACGATACCCACGATAACCGCGTCGCAAGGCGCAGACGTGTTATTGAGTGCCAAACGAGCCGAACTGCCCGTTGTAATCAATACTTCCTCGTTAATACCTGCCCCCACGCTGTCCACCGCGATAATAAATTCGCCTGTAAGCTGACCGTTTTTCATCAGCTCTACTTCCATAAATTTCGAACCAATCAGCGAGTCCTGCTTTTTCGTGGACACGATATGTCCTCTAATAATTCCTCTTAACATACGTTACTCCTTCACAATTTTTACTTTTGCGCCGTTACCGATACCAACTGCATTCGCATCGTCCGTATCCACGTGCATTTCCAAACGGAAATCTTTATGCACGCGCACCTGCACGTCATACCAACGGGTACGGCGTTTCCCGATTACGTCCACCGTTACCGTGTCGTTGTCCTGTACGCCGAATTTTGCACCGTCCGCAGGGGACATATGGATATGTCTGTTTGCGATAATGCAACCTTCTTTTAATTGCACTACCCCTTTCGGACCGATAATGGTTACGGGCGCAGACCCTTCCGTCTTACCCGATTCACGCACGGGCGGTTTTACCTTTAATACGTACGAATCGGTTGCGGAAATTTCCACCTGCGATTTGTTTCTTAAAGGACCGAGTACGCGCACGTTTTCAATCGGACGCATAGCAGGACCAATCAAGGTCAGCGTTTCTTTGCAGGCATACTGCCCTGGCTGGGATAAATCCTTTAAGGGGGTCAGTTCATATCCTGCCCCAAAGAGGGTTTCCAAATCCGCTTTATTCAAATGAATGTGCCGATTGGACACGCCGACAGGCACTTCGCCGTCGCAACTTGCGGGCACGTCTGCCCCGTCCATATTCGCCAACACTTTTTTAACCAATTCTGCTATCTGCGCGCTAGTAATTTCCATTGTGATACCTTTCTGTCTTTCTTTTTTGCCGTCTTTACGGCGTTTTGTTTTTTGATAACCAAGTATAAAGGCGCGTACGCGCGCGTACACAAGGTCATTTTTTGCTTTGTTTTTTCGATTTTTGAAAAACTTCCGTACCGCCCGCCTTGGCAGGCGGTACGATTTTCCTTTCATTTTTACGTATACTTGCACCTACGGATTAAAAATGGGTAGATGCGAGCAAGACAAGGCGGACGCGGTTTTTCCGACGGGAGTTTACTGCGCGTAAATGACCGAGGAAAAACGCAAGTCCAACGCTGTATTGCGAAGTATATACACGTTTTTATTTGATGGAGGGAAGAAGTTTTTCAACATCCATATGGGGACGAGGGATTACGTGCGTAGCGATAACTTCGCCAAGAGCCGTCGCAGCAGCCGTACCTGCTTCTACTGCAGCCTTAACTGCGCCAACGTCGCCACGAACCATAACGCTTACCAAACCGCTACCGATCTTTTCGCTACCGATAAGGATAACGTTTGCAGCCTTTACCATTGCATCTGCCGCTTCGATA
>JBGVQH010000059.1:0-8882 GCA_045127475.1 Candidatus Scatosoma sp. | reverse complement strand
ATTCACCGTGCACCGAATATGGATACACTCGTTGCTATGGGTTCGGGCGTGTCCTATCTGTACAGTATCGTGTATACCGTGTTACTGTTTATAGGCAAAATCCACGGGCACGTACATTTTTTCTACGAATCGGCGGCTATGATTTTAGCGCTCGTTACTCTCGGTAAATGGTTAGAAGAAAAATCCAAACGAAAGACGGGCGACGAGATTGAAAAGCTTATCAAATTGATGCCGAATACCGTTACGGTGGAGCGCAGCGCCGTGGAACAAAAAATTCCATTTTCCGAGATTGTAACTGGGGACGTTTTGCTGGTAAAACAAGGCGAATATATCCCCGTAGACGGCAAAATTATCGACGGACACGGCTTTGTCGACCGTGCGGCAATCACGGGCGAGAGTATGCCGATTGAGGTTTCCGAGGGGGATAGGGTAACAGGCGCGGATATTGTCAAGAGTGGCTATATTAAGGTTTTGGCGGAAAAGGTCGGTGCAGATACTACCCTTTCACAGATTGTAAAAATGGTAAAAGAGGCAGGAGCAAGCAAAGCTCCCTTGCAAAAGATTGCCGATAAAATTGCGGCAGTTTTCGTTCCCACGGTTACCTTGATAGCATTCGCTACCTTTTTGATTTGGTTTTTTATCACCGATTATAACGTTGCAAAAGCGGCAAATTATGCCATTTGCGTGCTCGTGATTTCCTGTCCGTGTTCACTGGGCTTAGCAACGCCTGTGGCGGTTATGGCGGCGACGGGGCGGGGAATGTCGCTCGGTATTTTATACAAAGATGCGGAGGCGTTACAAAAGGCAAAAAATATAAATTGCGTACTGCTTGATAAAACGGCAACGTTGACGGTAGGACAGCCAACCGTTACGGATTTTGTATGCTTTTCGAGTGAAAAAGCCTATATTTTAAGCCTTTCAGCGGCGATTGAAAGTCATTCTAATCACCCTATTGCGGAATGTATACAGGCGTATGCGGCGGCACAAATCAACGAAAATAGCGTTACAATCGAGGAGTATTCTTACGAAACGGGCAAAGGCGCAAAGGGCGTTTATCAAGGCAAAACCTATTACCTTGGAAACCGTCGGCTTATCAACGGTGCGGAAGAAAAGAAGAGCTACGCATTGGAAAAAGAATATTCCAAGCAAGGAAAAACGGCAGTATTTGTATCGGACGGTAAAAAACTTCTTGCCGTGTTTGCCGTTGCGGATACTTTAAAGCAAGAAAGTGCGTTTGCCGTAGCGCAATTAAAGGAAAAGGGCGTTCGTGTTGGTATGCTGACCGGCGATTATGAAAAGGTAGCCAAAGCAATCGCGGAAGAGGTGGGCATTGACGATTATTTTGCCGAGGCTATGCCCGAGGACAAGACAAAAGCGGTTCAGCGTGTGCGCGGCGTAGGCGGTTTTGTAGCAATGGTCGGAGATGGTATCAACGACAGCCCTGCGTTAAAAGAGGCGGACGTGGGGATTGCGATGGGAAACGGAACGGATATTGCCATGGACGCGGCGGATATCGTCTTATCTCGCGGAGATTTACGACTTGTCAATACAGCGATGGAGCTTAGCCAAAAAACGGTGCGCAATATTAAGCAAAACCTGTTTTGGGCGTTTTTCTATAATTGTATTGCAATACCGCTTGCGGCAGGCGCCTTTGCGTTTGCGCATATATCTCTAAAACCGTGGATGGGTGCGGTAGCAATGTGTTTCAGCTCGTTGTTTGTGGTTACAAATGCTCTGCGTTTAACTCGTTTTGGGAAGAAAAAAGAGAACATTGAAAAGGAGAATAGCATGAAAAAGACTTTAAAAATCGAAGGAATGATGTGTCAGCATTGTGTTGCGCACGTAACCAAGGCGTTGCAGAGTGTGGACGGCGTAACGGCTGTGGACGTAAATCTGAAAAAGAAAACAGCGGTTGTGGAGCTTGCTCAAGAGATAACGGACGAAAGCTTGACGGCGGCAATCTTGGAGGCGGGCTACGAAGTAAAGAAAATTTCGTAACTTATGACAAAATATACGGCAAAATGACAAAATAAAGCAGAAAGTACACATGCGCATACGTTAAAATATTCTCAACGAAAAACCGTAGGGGGTATTTTTATGCAACAACTGCTATTATTAGACAAACGCACACAAAGCCTGATTGAGGATTACGTTCCACAAGGGGAGATTCTCGAAGGGGTTGTGTGCTTTTTTTCGGTCTTTGCCGATTATACGCGGGTAAAGATTTTGACGGCGTTGGCGATTAGCGAGCTTTGTGTTACTGACCTTTCGCGTATCTTGGATATTAATCAAACGACGGTATCCCATCAGCTCCGTTTTTTAAAGAGTGCGGGCATGGTAAAAAGCGTTCGGCAGGGCAAAATTGTTTTTTACAGCTTGACAAACGACGCGGTCAACGACGTGATTTTAAAAGGGATAGAGTTTTTGGGTTGTTAAGACGAGAATTTTCGTATATTCCCTTGCAAAATCTTTGATTTTGGTATATAATAAAATATATGGGCGATTTAAAGGAAAAACTCAATCTTTTACCCGAAAATCCGGGCGTGTATATCATGCTGGACAAGGATGGTATTGTAATTTACGTCGGAAAGGCACGTGTGCTGAAAAACCGAGTGCGTCAATATTTCCATTCTTCCGCAAAACCTGAAAAAGTGGCGGCGATGGTGGAAAATATTGCCGATTTTTATTACATCATTACGCAGACGGAGATTGATGCGCTCGCCCTTGAAAATAACCTTATCAAAAAGTACAAGCCCAAGTATAATATTTTACTCAAAGACGACAAGACGTATCCTTATATCCACGTGCATACGAAAGAGGAATTTCCGCGTGTGTCTATCACGCGAAAATTAAAAAAGGACGGAAAATATTTCGGACCGTTTATGGGCGGTGTGCGCTGTAACGATATTTTGGATATTATCGGCTCAGTTTATAACGTCCGCACCTGTTCGGTGGCAACGGGAATAAAACCCAAAAAGCCCTGTCTTGAATATCATTTGGGGCGTTGTCTTGCCCCGTGCGCGCACTTGTGCACTCGTGAAGAATACGCCGAGCGCGTGAAAGAGGTCTTGGCGTTTTTGGACGGAAACTACGAAAAAGCGGAAGAGATTTTGCAGCAAAAAATGCTTACGTTTGCGGAAAATGAAGAGTTTGAGCTTGCCATGGAATACCGCGAAAAACTGCAAATGCTTTCCAAACTCAAATTAAAGCGTATCACTTCCTTAAACCGTGCGTTAAACGCCGACGTGATTGCGTTAAAGACAAACTTTATTTATTCGGCGGTTAACGTTTTGATAACGCGTGGCGGCATTATGCAGGGCGGGAGTAATTTTGCCTTGGAAGACGGCTCGTTTGCGGAATCGGACGCGCTGACGGCGTTTTTGATACAGTATTATTCCAACCACGAGCTGCCCGACCAAATTATCGTGCAGGAATTTTGTGAAAAGGGGTTGTTAGAAGAATATTTCCGTACCCGTTTTAACAAAAAGGTGGAGATTGTTTTCCCCAAACAGGGAGTAAAAAGACAGCTGTTGGATATGGCGGAAAAGAACGCCGCCGATTATCTTTCTAAATCGGTAGACAAGATTAAACACAAGGATGATATGACCAAAAACGCCTGTGCGCGGTTACAGGAAATTTTGCATTTAAAAAAATATCCCAAGCGCATGGAATGTTACGATATTTCCAACATCAGCGGCGTGGATAAGGTCGGCTCGATGGTCGTGTTTATCTACGGTGAGGCGGATAAGAGCAGTTATCGCCGTTTTAAAATTAAAACGGTAGAGGGGGCGAACGATTATGCGTCCCATCAAGAAATGATGCGCCGCCGCTTAGCAAAACTCGGCTCGGACGAGGAGGAACGCTTTCCAAAGCCCGATTTGATGATTATCGACGGCGGAAAGGGACAGTTATCCGCCGTGAAAGAGGTTTTTGACGAATTTGGTATAACCGATATCGAACTCATTTCCCTTGCTGAGCGTGAAGAGGAAGTTTTTACCCTCTTTTCGGACGAGAGTATCCGTATCAACCACCGTGATTACGCGTTGAAAATGTTACAACGTATCCGAGACGAGGCGCACCGTTTTGCAATTACCTATTTCCGTTCGTTGCATTCTAAGCGCAATTTAGCGTCGGTGTTGGAGGAGATCGAGGGCGTAGGCAAGAAAAAGCGTATGGCGTTGCTTGAAAAATTCGGCACGATTGACAAAATTATTTCCGCAGACGTCGCCGCCCTTTCTCAGGTTGAGGGGATAGGAGAAGAGCTCGCAAAAAAAATTTATACCTATTTTAAGGAAGAATTATAAATGCAAAAGATGAATTATCCGTTGATTGTGTCCGATTTTGACGGAACGCTTGTGAAAAGGGACGGCACGGTTAGCGAAAAAAACAAAAAAGCCATTGAAAAATACGTGGCGGCAGGCGGTAAGTTTGCCATATCTACAGGGCGCATGCCCGCAGGGATATTAAACCGTGCGAGAGAGCTTGGTTTAAAAGGCATGGTCTGTTGTTGCCAGGGCGCAATTATTTTGGATATAGAAAGCGGAAAGGTGCTTTCCGAGGGCAGAATTTCGCATGAAATCACGTTGAAAGCCTGCGAAAAAATGGAAGAGCTTGGGTTGCATATTCACGTCTACGATTTGTGGGAATATTACGCAAATATGGACGATCATCATTTGGCGTATTACGAAAATGCAGTTAAGGTAAAGGCGCAACGGGTGTTGGACAAGTCGATTTCGCAATTTGTCAAAGAGACGGGTTTGTGCTCGTATAAAGTTTTGGCGATGGTGGACGCGAATGAAAACGAACGATTTATGTCGCAATTAGCCAAACATAAATTTGAGGGGTGTGAACTGACGCGAAGTGCCGAATATTTGATTGAAATTGTCAATACGAAATATTCAAAAGGGACGGCGGTGGAAGAATTAGCCCGACATTACAATATCCCGATTAATAAAACAATCGGGATTGGCGACCAGCTTAACGACCTGCCTATGATTAAAACGGCGGGCTTAGGGGTTGCGGTACAAAATGCGGACGTGGGGCTGAAAGCGGAGGCGGATTATATCTGCGACTTAACACACGAAGAGGACGCTGTGGCGTTCGTCATTGAAAATTTTGGTTTTGCAAAAGAATAAGGACAGACTATGTTGGAAATTTTAGCGCCTGCGGGCACGTTAGAGTGTGCCAATGCGGCAATCGACAACGGCGCAAACGCCATATATTTAGGGCTTTCCGCCTTTTCTGCGCGTCAAGGAGCAGGAAACTTTGACGAGCAGTCTTTTCGCGCAATCATCAGAAAAGCGCATTTTTGCGGTGCTAAAATATACGTGGCTATGAACACCGTCGTAAAGGACGGGGAGTTAGACGATTTTTTTCGCTCGTTGCTTTTTGCCTGGAACGAGGGGGCGGACGGGATTATTATGCAGGACGTTTTTTTAGGGAAACTCGTACACGAACGGTATCCCGAAATCGTCTTGCATTTGAGTACGCAGGCGGGTGTCTGCACCGTAGACGGGGCGAGTCTTGCCAAGGAATACGGCTTTTCGCGGGTGATTTTGGCACGCGAAACGTCTCTTGGCGAAATTGAAAAAATCGCCGCCGTGATAGAAACGGAAGTTTTTGTGCAAGGGGCGCTGTGCACCTGTTTTTCGGGACAATGCTATTTTTCGTCCTTTGCCGGCGGAAACAGCGGCAATCGTGGCAGATGTAAACAGCCCTGCCGAAAGCTTTATGCGTACGATAGAAAGGGAAATATCGAAAAAAATTATGCGCTGTCATTATCCGATCTTTGCGTAGGGGAGGACATTTTTAAACTGATAGCTGCGGGCGTGGTTTCCTTTAAGATTGAAGGGCGCATGCGCCGCCCTGAATACGTAGCCGCCGCGGTGCGTTATTACCGCTCGGTGTTGGACGGAATAGGGGATAAGGACGAGGCGTTTTCCGATTTGCGCCGCACTTATAACCGTGGGAATTATACGAAAGGTCTTGCTTTTGGGCAGGACAAACGCTTTTTATCTACCGCAATTCAAGGGCATCTCGGCGAAAACGTGGGTGTTGTTAAGGTAATTGGCGGCAAATTTACGGTGGAGAGCCGTTTCCAACCGCAAAACGGCGACGCGTTCAAAATTTTACGCGACGGCAAGGAAATCGGCGGTGCAACCTATCAAAAAACAGAGGGCAGAAGTTTTATTATTTCCTCAAAAATCCGCCTTAAAAACGGCGACGGTGTATTTATTACAACGGATACAGCGGTGGCAAACCGCCTATTAGATGAGCAAAAAGCAGGCGAAATCCATTTAAAATTGTCCTTTTGCGTTGGGAATCTCGCCAAAGTTTCCTGCGGGGATATTTCTTTACAATCGCAAGAGGTTTTACAAGCAGCACAAAACCGGCCGTTGACTGTGGACGAAATCAAAGCATGCTTTTTAAAGACGGACGGATTGCCCGTGGACGTTCTTTTTGACGAAATTGAAATAAAAGGGGACATTTTTATCCAAAAATCCGCTTTAAATGCTTTCCGCCGTGATTTTTACACTCTGCTTGCAGAAAAAGTAGCGAAAAAAGGCAATACACAATACGAACATGCGCCTTTTACCGTTCAAAAAGTATCGAGTAAAAACGAAAAAACGGCGGTGATTGGCACTGATTTTGAGGGCGTGGAAACGGATATTGCCGTTTATAAAGCAGACGATTACAACGCGCCCTTGCCCGAAAGCTTTAAAAAAGGAAATTTTGAAAAATATCTCATTTATCCTGCGTTTGCAACCGAAAAAGATTTACTTGCTTTGCGTGCACGTTTGCAAGAAACAAAAATCGACGGTATTTACGCGGAAAATTACGGCGGTATCCACTTTGCAAAGGAGCACGGTATCAAAGTGTTTGCGGGAATGGGTTTTAACCTGACCAACTCTCTTTCTGTTTCCGTTCTATTAAAGGAAGCATGTGTTGCCTATTACGCGCTTTCTAAGGAATTAAAAGGGGAAGAGCTTTCGTTGCTCGTTGGAGAAAAGGCGTTCGCGCTCTCTTCAGGCGGTATCAAAATTATGGATTTGTGCTATTGCCCGTTTGGAAAAACCTGCGGTCAATGCGACAAAAAACAGCTTTATACGTTAACGGACGAGGGGGGGAGAGAATTCCCCGTGCGTCGTTATGTTGATGGAAACGGAAATTGTCGATTTGAAGTATATAACTGTGCCGATTTGGTTGGGTTGGGCGCGAAAGGTGCAGGGCAATTATTAGATTTGACCTTGGTTGCAGATAAGAAAACAGCCCTCGCCGCCAAGGACGACGAAAGCAAACAAAAACAAGCGTATAAAAATTATACCTCGGGTCATTATAAGCGGGGCGTATTATAAACGGATAAGGAAAACAATGAACCAAAGAGCGATTGAAAAAACTGAATTGAATAAAATTTTGCAGATTGCCTCGGGTTATGCCGTAACAGACGGAGGCAGTGAAAAATTGTTGATTTTGCACCCGTCGTCTAACGTACAGGAAACGCGGGCTCGTCTTTGCCGTACCGAAGAAAGCATAAAGTTGCTCTTTCAACACGGTATCGCCAAGGTGGAATATTTTCCGCCCTTTTTAGACGAAATTGAGCGGGCGAAAAAGGGCTCTGCACTTACCTGTGCGGAACTTTTAAAGGCGGAAAATCTACTTCGCAGCGCAAGAATTGCCCACAAGAGCATCACGGGCGTAAACGACGAAGAAATCAAGGACATGAAATCGCTCGCCGACCGTCTGTACTTTGACGAAAATTTAGAAGAGGATATCCGCACGAAGATTTTAAGCGATACCGAAGTAAGCGATTATGCTAGCGACAAATTGTATTCCGTTCGCCGCGAAATTCGTCTGTTAAACGAGCGTATCCGTGCGCGTTTGGCGGAGTATTTGACGGGGTCAGAGGGGAAATATTTACAAGACGGCATTATTACCATGCGTGATAATCGCTACGTTTTGCCTGTCCGAGCCGAATATAAACGCAATATCAAGGGTTTTATCCACGACCGTTCGGCAAGCGGCGCGACCTTTTTTATCGAACCCGAAGAGATTTTGGAGATGAACAACGAGTTGCGTTCCCTTGCCATTGACGAAAAGGAAGAGGTAGAGCGCATTTTAGGGGAACTTTCCCGACGAGTCGGATTTATGGCAGACGAGCTTATCACCGATATCGACGTTTTGGAAGATATTGACGTAGCGTACGCGCGCGCAGAATTTTCCTACAAGCTTTCCTGCGTCAAGCCTGAAATCAACGGCGAGGGGATTATTTCCATAGAGCAGGGCAGGCACCCTTTAATCGACCGTAAAAAAGTCGTACCCGTATCCCTGTCTTTGGGAAAAGACTACCGTTTTTTGTTGATTAGCGGCCCGAACACGGGCGGCAAAACGGTTACGTTAAAGATGGTGGGGCTTTTTGCTTTAATGGCGATGTGCGGTTTGTTTATTCCCGCAAAACGCGCCGTGGTATCGACGTTTGAGGAAATTTACTGCGACGTGGGCGACGCACAAAGTATCGAGGAAAGCTTGTCTACTTTCTCGTCTCATATTACGAACATTATCGACATTGTAAACCGTGCGGATAAAAATTGCTTGGTGTTGATAGACGAACTTGGCGGTGGCACTGATCCCGACGAGGGGCAAGCTTTGGCGAAAGCGATTGTTTCCCACCTGTTACAAACGGGATGCGCGGGCGTAGTTACTACCCATTACACAGCGTTAAAAGAATTTGCCTTTGCGGCAAACGGGATTGAAAACGCGTGTATGGAATTTGATGCGAATACCCTGCAACCCTTGTACGTTATGCATATCGGGCTGCCGGGGTCGAGCAACGCGTTGGCGATTTCCCGCCGTTTGGGATTAAAGGAAAGTATTTTAAACGACGC
>JBGVQH010000058.1:0-3026 GCA_045127475.1 Candidatus Scatosoma sp. | reverse complement strand
AAGGGGCTTGTATCCGCAGGCTTTAAGATGTGCCACCCGTCCGCGCACCGTCCCGTCGGCGTATATATGACGGTAAACGACCAAGACAAGTTGGATTTATTGACTATTGCCAAGAAGTTTGGGGATTTGGGCTGTACGATGTACGCAACCAAAGGTACGGCAAAGGTTATCAACGATTTGGGTATCGATTGTCAAGTGGTAGAAAGACTGTCTGCGACCGACACGGTGATTAAGCTCATGGACGAGGGCAAAATCGACTATATCGTGTACACAGGTAAGACGGATATGGAATCTATCAACGACTTTATTCGTTTGCATCATCATGCCATTTTGCTGGGTATCACGGTGCTTACTTCGTTGGATACGGCAAACGCGCTTGCGGATATTATCGCTAGCCGTTTTACCGAGGATAATACCGAGCTTGTCGATATCAACGCGCTCAGAGCGGAAAAATTGAAATTAAGCTTTACGAAAATGCAATCTTGTGGCAACGACTATATCGTGTTTGATAACCGTGATAACAAAATCACCTGCCCCGAATCGATTGCGGTAAACTACGTGCAGCCGCACTACGGTATCGGCGGCGACGGTATCGTGTTGATTGAAAAATCCGAAGTAGCAGACGCAAAAATTCGTATTTTTAATGCGGACGGCAAAGAAGCGCCTACGGGCGGTAATGCAATCCGTTGCGTTGGCAAATACCTGTACGAAAAGGGTATTGTTCGCAAAAACGATTTGAAGATAGAAATGATTTCGGGTGTTTACGACGTAAAAGTCTATTCGTTCAGTGGTAAGGTAAACACTGCTAGTGTAAATCTTGGCAAGGCGGAGCTTGCGGGTAAGAATATTCCTTGCGTATGGGACGAGGAACAAATCGTTGGGAAGCAGGTGAATATCGGCGGTAAAGATTACGAGGTAACCCTTGTCAACGTGGGTAATCCCCATTGCGTCGTATTCTGTGATCAAGTAGACGCCATCAACGTAAAGAAAGTTGGTCCTTATTTTGAAAACAGCAAAAACTTCCCCGAGGGTATCAATACCGAATTTATCCGTATTGTAAATAAAGTTACGATTAAAATGCGCGTTTGGGAACGCGGCAGCGGGGAAACGTGGGCATGCGGTACGGGTGCTTGCGCGGCGGTCGTTGCGGCGGTTTTAGCGGGGTATTGTGAAAAGGATACCAACGTTACCGTAAAACTGCGCGGCGGTGATTTGACGGTAAACTATCATTCGGACGGCGACGTTGAATTGATGGGTAACGTGAAAACGGTATACGAGGGAACGCTGGAGATTTAATTTCCGCGTTCTCCGATAAAACAGGAGAAACTTATGGACGTTTTTTACGAGGAGAGCTCGATTGCGAGTAACGCAAAGCAAGGTGCTCGGAAATATAAAATATATTCCTATTGCTCGTACTTTTTTATTGTTTTGGCAATCTTGGCGTTGTTTTTCATATTTTTATTCGTTCCGATTAATGGCAATCCCGGTGCGCTGATTATGTCCCTTGCGACGGTGTTCTTGTTCTTTGGCTTTTGGTTTTTCTTTAACCGCTTACGCTCGAACGCCAACGTCAGTTACGATTATTGCTTTGTTTCGGGGGAATTGCGCATTTCCAAGGTCGTCAATATCAACAAAAGACGTTTGATTGCAAGATTCGACGTGGAGAATATTGTGCAGCTTGGGGACGTAGATAACCCTTCGTTTGAGCGTTTCTTTGCTGATCCTACCTCCAAAAACGTCTTTTGTACCTCAAACACCGAGGCTGCAGAGGGGAAATTCTTTATGTATATCCTCGCGGAATATAACGGCAAAAAACTCTTTATCTTGGAATGTCGTGAAAACCTGCTGATGAATATTATGAAATTTGCAAGACGTACCGCGCTCGACCACGATTACGTAATGCAGGATAAGAAACAGAAAGTATGATTTATTTGGACAATGCCGCTACGACCAAGCCTAGCGAAAGGGCGTTTGAACGGGCGACGACTTACGTAACGGAAAAATTTTATAATCCTTCCGCGTTGTATAAAGAGGGATTTGCTGTGCAGAGCGAGCTGAAAAAAGCGCGCTCCGCTTTGCTTTCTAAGGTGGCGGACGAATCGGCGTTTGAGTTGGTGTTTACCTCTTGCGGCAGCGAATCGGACAATCAGGCAATTTTTTCTTTTGCACGCAGGGGTAACGCTGTAACAACGGCGGGGGAACATTCTGCGGTGTCGGCGACCTTTCAAGAATTAAAAACGCGTGGGGTAGCAGAGCCGCGCTTTGCGCCGCTAAATAAGGACGGTAGCGTGAACGTGGAAAAATTACTTGCACTCGTGGACGATAAAACGTCCTTTGTATCCGTTATGCACGTCAACAACGAAATCGGTGCAATCAATGACATCAATCAGATTGCAAAGCTCGTCAAGGCAAAAAATCCGCGAGTGATTTTCCACAGCGACGGCGTGCAGGCGTACGGAAAGTTGCCTTTTAAGTTGGCAAAAGAGGTGGACTTGTATTCGGTCAGTGCGCATAAAATCGGCGGTTTAAAGGGGGTTGGAGCGTTGATAAAGCGAAAATCCCTCGTATTGCCTGCCTACATTATCGGCGGCGGGCAGGAAAACGGTCGGCGTAGCGGTACGGAAAATACGTTTGGTATTATGCAATTCGTTTATGCGGCGGAAGAGAAATTTGCAACGAGTAAGGACGATTATACACGTTTAGGCGAGTATCGTGAACGGCTGTGGTCTGCGCTGGATAAGGACGTGTATACCCGCCTTTCGATGGAAAACGGCACGCCGTACATACTCAGCGTTTCGGCGGTAGGTTTGCGCGGAGAAGTTTTGCTCCATATGGCGAACGATAAAGGTTTGATTATCGGAACGGGCTCGGCGTGCTCGTCGAATGCCAAAAATCGGTACAGCAAAGTGATTTTGGCGTGCGGTTATGACGAAAAAACGGCGGACGGCGTACTGCGGCTCAGTTTTTCTCCATCTACGACCGAGGAAGATATTGAAAGGGCGGCGCAGATTTTAAACGAGATTGGT
>JBGVQH010000057.1:0-2053 GCA_045127475.1 Candidatus Scatosoma sp. | reverse complement strand
TCGGGTTCGTTTTCTTTACCTTTTGCCATCTCAATAAAGGCTTTGGCGTCGTGGTCGCAATCCAAAATATCCGCCCAGCCCGTTTCGGCTAAAAAGCGAATTTGTTCGGCTTTGCGTTTTTCGTATTCTGCCACCTCGTCGATATTCGGGTTATAATAAAAAACGGTAACTTTAAAAACCTCTTTCAAACGTTCGAGGCATGCGGAAGAACAGGGCGCGCAACAGCTGTGCAAAAGTAGCGGCGTCCCCCTTTCCACAATTTTCATTTGTTCCTGCATAACGCGGTCAAAATTTTGTTTCATGCCCCTATTATACTCTCTTTTCCTGCCGTTGTCAATCTTTCAAAGAAAACTTGACAAAAACGCAATTTTCCTATATAATAGTGTCGTTATGAAATTATTGATTCCCGTAGCGTCGGGCTTAGAACAAATTACAAAACGCCAACTCTTTGCGTTGGGTTATGAAAAAGCGCCTGCCGACAATGGTCGTATCGAGATTGACGGCGATTGGCAGGATGTTGCCCGTTTAAACGTGCTGCTGCGCAGCGGAGAACGAGTTTTAATCGTCCTTTCTCGCTTTCATGCCGAAACCTTTGACGAGCTGTACGAGGGCGTTTACAATATTCCTTGGGAAAATTGGCTGACCGTCGAAAGCAAAATCTTAATGGACGGAAAAAGCGTCCAAAGCACCCTTGCCGCCATCAAAGCCGCAGGGGGCGTGGCAAAAAAAGCCGTCATACGCCGTCTGTCCGACAAAATCCGTACGGGCAGAAAGACCTTTGCGGAAACGGGCGCGCGCTCGGTGATAGGCGTATCCGTTTATAAGGACGAGGTAACGGTAACCTTGGACACGTCGGGCGACGGGTTGCACAAGCGCGGCTACCGTTCCTTAGCGTATAGCGCACCCTTAAAGGAAACCCTTGCCGCGGCACTTATCGACAGCACTTTTTACAACCCCGACAAGGATATCGAAAAGCCGTTCGCCGACGTATTTTGCGGCAGCGGTACGTTGCCCATTGAGGCAGCAATGAAAGCGTTGCATATCGCGCCCGGGCTTCACCGCGATTTTGATTTTACGGCGTGGGCGTGCGCCCCGCGCGGAATTTTAGAGCTTGCCAAGCAAGAGGCGCGCGACAATGAACGGCGGGAAATAAAACCAATTATTTTTGCTTCCGACGTCAATCCCGAGGCGATTTCTATTGCGAAATACCACGCAAAAAAGGCGGGCGTGGACAAACATATCCGCTTTTCCGTTGCCGACGCAACCAAATTTTCCAGTGCCCAAAAATATGGCGTTTTGCTGTCTAATCCCCCCTACGGGGAGCGATTAAGCGAGGAAAAGGAAGTGCGCACGCTGATGTCGGCGTTTGGAAAAGCCTTTCGCCGCTTACCCGATTGGAATGCCTATATCCTGACGTCGTTGCCCGATTTTGAACGCTCGTTTGGAAAATCAGCAGACAAAAAGAAAAAGCTATTCAACGCCAACCTTACCTGCGGTTTTTATTCCTATTTCGGCAAGCCGCCCAAGGCGGACGACGAGCGCAAAAACTAATCAAGGAGCAACTTTATGTTTGAGTATACCCAAGCCGCTTTTTCAAAAGTATTAAAAGATTTCAAACGCATTCGCACCGTGATTACGGTGTTCGTGCACCTGTTTTCGATAGCCTATCTTATCTACGCCCTTGCCTCGCAAACGGGCTTTTTGGCGGCGAATATCGCCCTTTTGGCGCTGACGGCAAGCTATTTCGCGTTCTTTATCGTTATGGAAACGCAGGGCAAAAAAACGCGCATGCGAAAGCGTATCACGGACGTATACGGTTGGTGTAAGCGGTTGATAAAATTACCGCTCTTGGTGATTGCCGTCTACGGTTTGGCGCTCAGCAAAACGGATTTCGATCCCCTTTCCTTTATGATGACCTTACTTATGATTATCTGCTGGGTTTTGGAAATTTTGTTTTACTTTATTATCCGCTTTTTGGAAATTGAAAAAAATTTCATTATGGACAGCGTATACAAGGACGTCCACAAGGATTTGCAATGGGCGGGCAGAATCC
>JBGVQH010000056.1:0-14281 GCA_045127475.1 Candidatus Scatosoma sp. | reverse complement strand
CGACGGGATTTATGGAAGGTTTGCGCGCCGTAAGGAACGTTGATCGCAAGGTCTTATGCAACGTAATGCCGTGAACCGTGTCAGGACAGGAATGTAGCAGCTCTAAGCGGATTGTTTGCGTGTGCCATAAGGTAGCTTTGCAGTAGTCACCTGCGGCGTTTCCGCTTCGGTAAATTTCGGCAAAAAAGGATCGCGCAGTTTTTTATTTTTTATAGCGCATTCCCCATTGTTCCGCAATACGTATCGCGGTTACACTTACGGAAAGGTCGAGCGCCATCGCAAAACTTCTGTTTTACGATGGCGCTCTTTTTATATCAATCGACAAAAAAATTCCGCCGATACCATTAGTATCGACGGTTTTTTCTTTTTTATACGTCCACTTTCGGGTTTTTATTTTTTAGACGGATTTTCATCCTTTCTGCCTCGGATATCCAAACCGTTTAATTTCTCGTCTTCCATTACCAAGCCCCGTTGTAACGTGGCGTAACCATACTTTTCACGCAATTTAGCTATGGCATTCTCCGCGCGCTCCCGACGATCGTACCCGTTTTTCTCGCTCTGTAGCAGGTCGTCCAAGCGCATCTGTTCTACGTGATAATCAAATCCCGATACGGTAATCCCCAGCATACGTACCCGCGTATTTTGGGGAAAATGCCGACAGTATAAATCGTATGCCGCCTTGGCGATATCTCCACATAAGGCGGTGGGCGGCACTTTCATCTGACAGGTCGTGTCCTGTAATTTTTCATTACGTACAACGATATGTACCGTGCTTGCACGCCCCACGTCCGCGTCGCGAAGCCTTGCAGCAACGCTTTCGGCGATTGCGTAAAACCATCGCTTAATTTCCTCGCGGTCGGTAATATCCTTGGCAAGTGTCGTGGAATTCCCCACCGATTTTAGGTCTTCCTTGTCCTTCTCCGCGCGTACAGGCTCTTTGTCCTCTCCCCTCGCATAAACACGGAGTTGTCTGCCCCGCTTCCCCAAAACGCGGCTTAACAATTCTTCGTCCGCCACGGCAAGCTCGCCAATCGTGCGGATACCTAGCTTATATAGGCTTTCCGCCGTCGCCTTGCCGACGAACAGCAAGTCCCCAACAGGCAGCCGCCAAACGATTTCTCGGTAGTTTTTTCGCGTAATTTCGGTTACGGCGTCCGGCTTTTTTAACTCGGAGGCAAGCTTGGCAAACACCTTGTTAAAACTAACGCCAACCGACACCGTTACGCCAAGTTCTTCCTTGATTTCCTTGCGGATACGCTCCGCAATCGTCCTACCATCCCCAAAAAGCAACGTACTTTCCGTCATATCCAACGAACATTCGTCAATGCTGCATTCCTCAATCACGTCCGTATACCGTCTGTAAATATCCACCACGCGTGCCGAATACCGCTTATATTCGTGATAGTGCGAACCGACCATCTGTACGTCGGGGCACTTTTTTAACGCAGAATACACCGTTTCCGCCGTTTTAATGCCAAACTTTTTCGCCTCTTCGTTTTTGGCAAGCACAATCCCGTGCCGTTCCTTTGGGTCGCCGCATACAATCAACGGTTTCCCCGCCAACGACGGATTTAAAGCTATCTCCACCGAGGCAAAAAAGTTATTTAAGTCCGAGTGCAAGATCACGCGTTCCCGTTCCATTTTTTAGCCCCCTTTCATGCACTTTTCCAATCTTTACTAAACCTATAATGGCTTACGATTTTACGGGTAAGAAACAACACTATACGTATTTACTTACGGCGTGAGCGGCAATATTCCCCTCCCCAATAGCCTTCGCATACTGATAAGGTCTGCCCGTGCAATCCCCAGCAGCAAAACATCCTGTAAGGTTAGTAGACATATCGCGATCAACGACCACATGTCCGTCCTCCATCTGTAATCCGCCCACCAAAACCGCAGGCGAAACACACTCACGGAGCATAAAAATACCGTCTATCGGAATTTCCTTGGGCAGATTTTGCGACGGCGCAGTTGCAAATACAAGCTTTTCCACCCGTTTCGTACCGTCTATTTTTTGGGGCATCTTGCGGATAATCTCCACGTTTTCGCGTTGAACTGCCACCCCTTTATACATGGGAACAAGATATACTTTCGTCGCTATATTCGCAAGATAATCTATCTCGTGCTCCAGACGTTTCGACGTACAAAACACGGCAATCGTTTTGCCCTTGTATAAAAAACCGTCGCAGGTCGCACAATAACTTACCCCGCGCCCCAAAAAAGTGTCCTCCCCGTCAATTTGTTTAACACTTTCCACTCCGCAGGCAAGGATTACCGTGCGGCTTTCGTAGGCGGTTTGGTCGTTAGTGAGCACGGTGAATTTATCTTTCATCGCGTACACGCCCCCTACCTTTTCGTTTTTTATCTCGATTTGCTCGTCAGCAAGCTGCGTCTTTAACGCGTGCGCAAACTCTGAGCCCGATACCCCCGACAACCCAGGATAATTGCGGATCATTTCTGCTTTTTCAATCTTTTCGCTTAAATCGGGCGAACCAAATAACAAAAAGCTTTTTCCGTTCGCCTTTAAGGTAAGCGCGGCGGATATCCCCGCGACGCCGCTACCGACAATAATACAATCTACCATACCACAACTCCTTATGCTATTAGTATAACACATTTAACACAAAAAAGCAATAGTCAAATGATTTACTGAGCCCTACAGCGCAAAAAAAATATCCGTCGGAGATTCCAACGGATATTTTTTACTGTCAGTTGACAATTAAACAAGTTCGATAATTGCAGATTCTGCACCATCGCCACGACGTTCGCCGAGAAGGTAAATTCTCGTATAGCCGCCGCCTTGACCAAGCTCTTCTTTACGAGCCGCATACTTGGGTGCGAGTTCGTTGAAGATTTTGTCCATCAAGGGGTGCTGAACGTCAGCCGTTCTTGCCTTGAATTCGCTCTTCTTTTCGGAGAAAGCTTTGATTTCCTGCAAATCGTAGGTTTTTGCCATAATTGCACGACGAGCTGCCAATTTCTTAGCCCCGTCTTTTACGCTGGTAACCGTAACTTCTTTGCCTTTGCTATCTTTCTTCGTTACTTCGAATTCGATGTTATCGTCATAGGTATTTACCGCTTTCGTAATCAATTTTTCAACGTAAGAACGAAGTTCTTTCGCTTTTTCAGCGGTCGTTTCAATTTTACCGTACCAAAGAAGCTGGGATGCCTGACTTCTCAAAAGGGCAATTCTTTCTTTGGACGTTCTTCCCAATTTTCTGGGCATAATTTTAATCCTCCTGTTGTTTTAATGAGAGACCGTAAGATTCCAACTTCTGAATAATTTCTTCCAAGGACTTTCTGCCGAGGTTTCTTACCTTCAACATATCGTCTTCCGTCTTCTTGGTCAAATCTTCGATCGTGTGAATATTTGCTCTCTTCAAGCAGTTGTACGAACGAATGGAAAGGTTTTCCAATTCTTCAATCGCCATCTTGAGAATCTGTTGCTGTTTGTCGTCTTCCGTCTTAACAAGGATATCCATACCCTTGATCGTTTCCGAAAGGTTTACGAACAGACCGATGTGATCCTGCATGATTTTCGCAGCCAAAGAAATGATTTCCTTGCCCGAGAACGTGCCGTCCGTCCATACTTCCAACGTCAATTTATCATAGTCAACCGCCTGACCTACACGCGTAGGTTCAACCGCATAATTAACCTTTTGTACAGGAGTATAGATGGAATCGATTGCAATATAATCGATAACGGGTTTCTTGTTTTCTTTGGACGGTCTGTAACCTCTGCCTCTGCCGATGGTAAGCTCAATATCCAGCTTAGCGCCTTCGTCGATCATGCAGATGTACTGATCACCGTTGATAACTTCGATTTCCGCGTCAATGTTAAGGTCTTTGCCCGTCAATACGGCAGGACCTTCTTTGCAAATGTGCAGAATTTTTTCATAATCTTTGTCGATTACTTTCGTTTTAATCGCAAGCGTTTTAAGGTTCAGGATAATTTCCGTAACGTCCTCTTTAACGCCCGATACAGCAGACAACTCGTGTTTTACACTACCGTCAAGGAATTTGATACCTTCCACAGCCGCGCCGGGCAATGCAGAGAGCAAAATTCTTCTTAAGCAGTTTCCGATAGTAAGACCGAAACCTTTCTCCAAGGGCTCACACACTACTTTTGCATAAAAGTCGTCGTTTTCAAGCACCTCGAGCTTGGGCATATCCATTTCGATCATTATGTTACCTCCTTATATTCGATTATTTGGAGTACAATTCGACAATCATATGCTCTGCAATCTGGCTGTCGATATCTTCTCTCGTAGGAAGAGCCAATACTTTACCTTCAAGCTTTTCTCTGTCAAACTCAACCCATTTTACAAGGCTGTTGCTTGCTTTCGTCTCTTTAAGAGCCGTGAAATATTTGTTGCCCTTTCTGTTTTCCTTAACAACGATTACGTCGCCAGCTTTTACAATATAAGAAGGAATGGTTACCGTCTTACCGTTTACGGAAAGGTGTGCGTGGCTAACGATTTGACGAGCCAACGTTCTAGACGGCGCAATACCCATACGGAATACTACGTTGTCCAATCTTCTTTCCAACAAAGAAAGCATGTTTTCACCCGTTACGCCCTTCATGCGATCCGCCATTTCGTAATACTTACGGAACTGACCTTCCTGAACGCCGTAAATTCTCTTGGTCTTCTGCTTTTCACGAAGCTGCAAACCATATTCGGAAACTTTCTTTCTATCCGCACCGTGCTGACCGGGAGCAACGGGACGCTTATTAAAGGGGCATTTTTCCATGTAGCACTTGTCCCCTTTAAGGAACAGCTTGCCACCTTCTCTTCTGCAAAGCTTACATTTAGCTTCTCTATATCTTGCCATAATTTCTTTTCGCCTCCTGATTAAACTCTACGACGCTTCGGGGGTCTGCATCCGTTGTGCGGGATGGGGGAAACGTCGGAAATCAACGTGATTTCCAATTCGCACGTAGCAAGCGCACGGATTGCAGATTCTCTACCTGCACCGGGACCTTTTACGTACACTTCAACCGTTCTCAAACCGTGTTCTTTCGCAACTTTAGCTGCCGTTTCAGCTGCCATCTGTGCTGCGAAAGGCGTACCCTTTCTGCTGCCCTTATAGCCAAGCGCGCCTGCACTGGACTGGGAGATTGCGTTACCGTTCATATCCGTTACCGTTACGATCGTGTTGTTGAACGTGGACTGAATATGAACCTGACCTTTGTCAATTTTTTTGATTTCTTTGCGCTTTCTGGAAACGACTTTTTTCTTCATTTCTGCCATAATTCTTATCGCCTCCTATTACTTCTTCTTACCTGCGATTGCGCGTGCAGGACCTTTACGCGTACGAGCGTTTCTCTTCGTGCTCTGTCCGCGTACGGGCAAGCCCTTTCTGTGACGGATGCCACGATAGCAACCGATTTCCATAAGGCGCTTGATGTTAAGGGAAACTTCGCTACGAAGTTCACCTTCTACTCTAAGGTTGTGATCGATATATTCTCTTAATTTGGAAACGTCATTCTCGTCGAGATCTTTCACTCTCGTATCGGGATTGATGCCCGTTTCCGCGAGAATTTTTTTGGAAGTCGTTAAACCGATACCATAGATATAGGTAAGCCCGATTTCGACTCTCTTTTCTCTGGGTAAATCCACACCGGCAATACGTGCCATAGATTTCTGTCCTCCATTTGTTTAATCTTTTTTATTTTTTCTTTATATCGCCAACAAGTACGCAGCGCTTGGCAGTGGAAAATGCCTCGCGAATCGTACCGTATTATTTTCGTAATCTGTTTATCCAACCATGCTACCCGAACACCTGTCCAAGCTCCATTTTTGTAAAAAACAACAACGATGGATAAACGCAACAAAACTGAGTTTCCGTAAAATTACGGAAATTCAGCTTGATTACTCTATTCTTTTTTGGAAAATATCGTCATTTGCCCGACATCTCCCAAATTACGGCATAATAATATATTACCATATCTTGTCAATATCTGTCAAGCGTTTTTCGATACTTTCTTGTATTATTTTTAGCCCTGTCTTTGCTTGTGGCTCTTGCTCTTGGAGCAGATAACCATAACTCTGCCGTTTCTCTTGATAACTTTGCACTTATCGCACATAGGTTTTACAGAAGGTCTAACTTTCATTGTAATTTCTCCTTGTTAATTAAAAGTCTTTCGTCGCTAAAATTTTACGACTTGCTACGCCATGTGATTCTGCCTTTCGTCAAATCATACGGACTCATTTCCAATTTTACCGTGTCGCCTTCGATGATTCTGATATAATTCATTCTCAGCTTACCGGAAATATACGCCGTGATTATGTGACCGTTGGAAAGTTGCACTCTGAAGGTTGCGTTGGGCAACGCCTCAATTACTTTCCCTTCCGCTTCGATTACGTCGTCTTTGGACACAGAAATTCCCTCCGAATTTTTATCGCGTCGGCTTTTCGCCGTCGCCGTTATTTTTCATGTTTGCGCTCCACTCTTACAAAGTAAGAATTTCCACGCCGTCTTCACGCACTACTACGGTATTTTCATAATGCGCCGCGGGTTTACCGTCTGCCGTTACCGCTGTCCAGCCGTCCCGTAAAAGGTTTACTTTCCAGCTGCCCATAGCAATCATGGGTTCAATGCACAGTACCATGCCCGCTCTCAACCGCATACCCGTACCCAGCTTACCGTAGTTGGGAACAGACGGGTCTTCGTGCATTTCCCTACCGATACCGTGTCCGGTATAGGAACGGATAACGCCATAGCCAAAGCTTTCGGCGTGCCTTTGCACACGATACCCGATGTCGAATAAAGGCGTGCCCGCTTTCAATCCTTCGATTGCCTTAAAGAAACATTCTTCCGTTACCTGCACGAGCTTTTTCGTTTCAGGCGCTACGCTGCCGACACAAAAAGTTCGACAAGCGTCCCCGTGATAACCATTTTTATCAGCAACCACGTCCACGCTGACAATATCGCCGTCCTGTATTACCCGATCGCCTGGAATTCCATGCACGACCACTTCGTTAATCGAAATGCAAGCCGATGCAGGAAATCCACCGTAGCCAAGGCAAGAAGGATTTGCACCCTCCGAACGGATAAACCGTTCTATCAATTCGTCCAGTTCCTTCGTCGTCATCCCTGCATGGATTTTTTCTCCTACAAAGTTGAGCGTATCGCGGACAATCCGACAGGCTTCACGAATGAATTCTATTTCTTTTTCGCTCTTTACGTGAATCATAACTTATTTGTTCATGGCGTCGAGCTTTTTCGATACTTTGTCGAATACGTCCTCGGGTGTCGTATTACCAACGACGTTGAAGAGGATTCCCTTTTTTGTATAGTACTCGATTAAGGGAGACGTCTGCGCATTATATACGTCCAAACGGCTTTGCACTGTTTCGGGATTGTCATCCTTTCTTTGATACAGTTCACCGCCGCATTTTGCGCAATCGGTCTTATCGCCAAGTCTCGAAATATGATAGCTTTCGCCGCAATCCTTGCAAACACGTCTGCCGCAAAGTCTGTCCATCAGCAAGGAATGGTCTACGTCAATATTAATGACAAGGTCAATCTTTGCTATTTTGTCCAGCTCCTCCGCCTGTGCAATCGTACGAGGAAAACCGTCGAGCATATAACCGTTTTTGCAGTCCTCTCTCGAAATACGCTCTTCCACGATTTTGCAAGTAACTTCATCGGGAACAAGCTGTCCCTTATCGATGAAAGATTTTGCCAGCACCCCGATAGGGGTTTGATTTTTGATGTTTTCCCTGAAAATGTCACCCGTCGAAATGTGGGGCAAGTTGTACGCGTCCGAAATCTTAGACGCTTGCGTACCCTTGCCTGCGCCAGGTGCACCAAGTAAAATAATATTCATAGTTGCCTCCCCGAAAATTACGTATGTATTCTTTGGTTTAGCCGCTTTTCCGTGCCCTCTTTTCGGACACGGAAAAGCGTTCTTTCTTACTTCAAGAAACCTTTGTAATTCTTCATCATCAGCTGCGCCTGTAATTGCTTTTCAAATTCCATTGCGCAGGATACTACGATGAGGATACCCGTCGTGGAGAATACGTTGACAAGGTCGAACGATGCCCATGCGAACGCCACGGAAGGGATAAACGCAACCAACGAAAGATAAATAGCGCCGAACAAAGTGATGCGGTTGGATATCTTTTTAAGATATGCCTCCGTTGCCTTACCAGGACGAATACCCTGAATAAAACCACCGTTCTGCTGAATGTTCTTGGATACGTCTTCGGGATTGAATTGCATCTGTGCATAGAAGAACGAGAATGCAAAAATCAAGATACAGAGCACGAGCGTATAAACAACTGCGCCCCAACCCGTCGCCGAAGCCGACATGTAGTTATTCCAGAATCTCGTAAATCCGCCGTTCGGTGCTGCCATCGTCGAAATCATTTGAGGGAAACTCAAAATCGAGAACGCGAAAATCAAAGGCATTACGCCGCCACCGCTAATACGGATAGGAATCGAGGACGATTGACCGCCGTACATTTTTCTGCCGCGAATCTGTTTTGCATATTGTACGGGAACTTTTCTTTCAGAAAGGTCTACGTAGATGATTGCAAAGAAGATAACCGCACATACGATGATGAATGCAATGATATCCCAAATTTGATCGATATCCTTGTTCAGAGCGCTTGCTTTGGTAAACAGCATTTCGCCAGCCGTTGCGATGATACCTACGAAGATGATCATCGATTGACCGTTGCCTACGCCGTAATCGGTAATTCTTTCACCAATCCACATAACGATCAGCGCACCTGCCGTATAAACAACCGTCATAAAGATTGCAAGCAACCAAGTTCTGCCGTGTACCACCTGCAAAACGCCTTCGTCAAGCGCACCGCTGCTACGAGCAAAGTTGATAATAATACCAACCGATTGAATAATCGCAAGCAAAATGGTAAGGTATCTGGTATATTGCGAAATCTTTTTACGTCCCTCTTCGCCCTGTTTGGACAATCTTTCCAAGGAAGGAATCCCCACGGAAAGAAGTTGCATAATAATGGACGCGTTAATGTACGGCCCGATACCGAGCGAGAACAACGTACCTTGTGCCAGCGCACCACCGGTGATACTACTCATCAGCGTCAAGAAATCGTTACCGCCAGCGCTTACAATTTCTTTAAACGCCGTCGAGTCGATACCCGGAACGGGGATAAAACAACCGATACGGAACACCAGCAAGAGCAGGAGCATCATATAGACTTTACGTCTAATCTCCTTTACTTTGAATGCATTAATGATTGTTTGTAACATTTTTTTCTCCGTTTGAAGTTATTTTTCGCGAGCTCTGCCTGTCGCCTTGCGGCAAACAAAACTGCGTCTGGGGAGAAATAATGCGAACAGCGGAAAACCGCTTTGATACGATTTTCCGTGCCACAAATTCCTTGTTAGATGATCTCCGCCGTGCCGTTAGCCGCTTCGATAGCAGCCTTTGCGGATTCGGAGAACTTCGCCGCTTTTACGGTAAGAGCAACCTTGATTTCGCCGCTGCCCAAAACTTTCAAGCCGCTATTGTTTTTAACTTCTTTCGCAAGGCCGTTTTCCATTACAAAGCCATAGTCCACAACCGTACCTGCAGGAAGTTCTGCAAGGTCGGAAAGGTTTACGATCACGTATACTTTCTTGCCTACGTGGTTGAAACCTCTCTTGGGTACACGGCGAGCGATAGGCATCTGACCGCCTTCAAAACCGGGACGTACGCCACCACCGGAACGAGCCCACTGACCTTTGTGCCCTTTACCGGAGGTTTTACCCGTACCCGAACCGATACCACGACCGAGTCTCTTGGTCGCTTTGGTAGCTCCCTGTGCGGGAGAAAGAGTATCTATTCTCATGATAAATCTCCTTAGATATTTTCTACTTTCACGAGGTGCTTAACCTTCGCAACCATACCCTGAATTGCGGGGGTATCCTCAAGTTCCTTAGAAGAACGGATCTTTTTAAGACCAAGCGCCGCTACAGTAGCTTTTACGGATTCGATCTGACCGATCGTGCTCTTTACAAGCGTTACTTTAATTTTTGCCATTGTCTTATTCCTCCGTTCCTTAGCTCAGAATTTCTTCTACAGTCTTGCCACGAAGCGCTGCAACCTGCTCAACAGATTTGAGCTCCTTCAAACCTTCGATAGCTGCTTTTACGCAGTTACCAGGGTTCTGGCTGCCGTGGGATTTCGTTCTGATGTTCTTGATACCAACTGCTTCCATAACCGCACGAACAGGACCGCCTGCGATAACACCGGTACCTTCTTCAGCGGGCATCATCAAAACTGCGCCGCGACCGAATTTACCAACGATCATGTGGGGAATCGTATTGTCTACGATGGATACGGAAACCATGTTTTTCTTTGCTCTCAAAGTAGCCTTTTCGATTGCTTCGGGAACTTCTTTCGCTTTACCCGTTGCAACGCCGATCTTGCCCTTGCCGTCGCCGACGATTACGAGAGCTGCAAAACGCATGTTTTTACCACCCTTTACAACTTTCGTTACGCGGTTAACTTCGATAAGCTTTTTGATCAGCCCGTCGTCTTCAGCCTGTCTTCTTTGAGGTCTTCTTTCTCTTTTTTCGTCTGCCATTGTACCCACTCCTTAGAATTTAAGTCCGGCTTCTCTTGCGCCGTCTGCGACTGCCTTTACACGACCCGTGTAGAGGTAACCGCCTCTGTCGAATACGACTGCCTGAACGCCTTTTGCCATTGCTCTTTCAGCAGCAACCGCGCCGACAACCTTAGCAGCTTCCGTCTTGTTCAAGCCTGCAATCTTTTCCTTTACAGCCTTATCCATCGTGGACGCAGCAGCGATCGTTACACCGCCCTTTTCGTTGCCCTTACGATCGTCGATAATCTGTACGTAGATGTGGTTCAGACTTCTGTAAACGTTCATACGGGGAGCTTCCGCCGTACCCGTGATCGTCTTTCTGACGCGTGCGTGGCGTCTCTGTCTGACTGCATTTTTATCAATTTTAGAAATCATACTTTAACGCTCCTTATTTCTTACCTTTACCGGACGTCTTACCTTCCTTATGTTCAACGTATTCGCCCTTATAACGAATACCGTAGCCATGATAAGGTTCGGGAATTCTTACTTTCCGGATGTTCGCCGCCGTCTGACCAACGAGTTCCTTACTGATACCGGAAACGTTTACTTCCGTCAGCGTAGGGCACTCAAACTTGATGCCTTCGGGTGCTACAAATTCTACAGGGTGGGAGAAACCTACGTTCAAAACAAGCTTGTTGCCCTGAACAGCAGCTTTCCAACCTACACCTTTAACTTCCAACGATTTTACAAAGCCTGCGGATACGCCCGTAACCATACCGTTGATGAGCGCACGGTACAAGCCGTGTTTTGCGTTGGTGTCTGCCTTGTCGTCAAGCGCTTTTACCAAAAGGGTTGCGCCTTCAACTTCGATACCGATGTTGCCTACGATTTCACGGCTGAGCGCGCCCTTAGGGCCCTTAACCGTTATGATACCGTCTGCAAATTTAACTTCTACGCCTGCGGGAAGCGCGATGGGCATTTTACCGATTCTCGACATTGTCCACTACCTCCCTATTACCAGATGTAGCAAAGGACTTCGCCGCCTACGTTAGCTGCCTTTGCTTTCTTACCCGTCATGATACCCTTGTTGGTGGACAGAATAACCGTACCGAAACCACCAAGAACTCTGGGCATGTTATCAACACCTGCATAGGTACGCAAGCCGGGCTTGGATACTCTCTGCAAACCGGTGATAACCGACTTCTTGTCGTTGTATTTAAGCGTAATTGCGATCTTGCCGTTGTAACCGTCTTCTACGATTTTGAAATCCTTTACCCAACCTTCGTTAGCGAGAATTTCTGCAATCGCTTTCTTTTCGTTGGAAGCGGGGATTTCCACCGTTTCCTTGTTAGCCGTGATCGCGTTTCTAATTCTAGTAAGCATATCTGCGATAGGATCCGTCATTTCTTTTACCTCCTATTACCAGCTCGACTTCTTAACGCCGGGAATTTCTCCCTTGTACGCAAGGTTACGGAAGCAAATACGGCATACACCGTACTTTCTCAAAACCGCATGGGGTCTTCCGCAGATGCTGCATCTCGTATAAGCTCTCGTCGAGAACTTAGGCGTCTTTTGCTGTTTATTAATCATTGACTTCTTTGCCATGTTCGTTTCTCCTTACTTCTTGAAAGGCATTCCGAGCGCTCTCAAAAGCTCTCTTGCCTCTTCGTCGGTATTTGCGGTGGTGACGATTGCTACGTCCATACCTCTGATTTTCTCAACCTGGTCATACGTGATTTCGGGGAAGATCAGTTGTTCTTTCAAACCAACCGAGTAGTTGCCGCGTCCGTCAAACGCTTTGTCCGATACACCGCGGAAGTCGCGGAGTCTGGGAAGCGCGATGGATACGAACTTGTCATAGAAGTTAAACATTCTTTCACCGCGAAGGGTTACTTTGATACCAACGGTCTGTCCTTCTCTTACCTTGAAGTTTGCAACGGATTTCTTCGCCTTCGTCAAGATAGGTTTCTGACCGGAAATCAACTTGATTTCATTCTCGGTCATCTGAATGGATTTCGCGTTGTCCTTGATATCGCCAAGACCCGTGTTGATAACAATCTTAACGAGTCTGGGGCATTCCATTACGGATTTGTATCCGAATTTCTTCATAAGATAAGGTACTACTTCTTTTTCGTACTTTTCTTTTACTCTATTCTTATAAACTTTCTCTGCCATTTTAACTTACCTCGTTAGTTGTTTTCCGTGGTTTCAGCAGGTGCTTCAACGGGAGCTTCTACAGGAGCCTCCGCCTTAACAGCACGCTTTCTCGTTCTCTTCTTAGGTGCTTCTTCCGCAGCAGCCGCAGCTTTTGCAGCAGCTTTCTTGGAATATGCCTTGTCGAGAACGCCGCCACAAGCACATACGCGAACCTTCTTGCCGTCAACTACGCTATGATGTACTCTCGTGGGCTTGCCGCACGTAGGGCATACGACCATAACGTTGGAAACGTCGATTGCACCGGGGATTTCCGCGATTTTGCTCGTTTCGTTTGCTCTTCTTGCTTTCTGGTGTTTCTTCTGAATGCGAACACCTTCAACCGTTACCGTATTTGCCTTAGGGGACGTGGCAAGGACTTTTCCCTGTACGCCTTTATCTTTACCGGCAATTACAAGTACGTTATCATTTACTTTTACGTTCATTGTTGTAGTCCTCCTAACAATTACAGTACTTCGGGAGCAAGGGAGATAATCTTCATGTAATCTTTATCTCTCAATTCTCTCGCGATCGGCCCAAAGATACGCGTACCCTTGGGTTGTTTCTGCGCGTCGATGATTACGGCTGCGTTTTCGTCGAATTTAACGAACGTACCGTCTGCTCTTCTAACGCCGCTTGCGCTTCTTACGATAACCGCTTTTACAACGTCGCCTTTCTTAACTGCGCCGCCGGGGGTAGCCGACTTTACAGATGCAACGATTACGTCGCCGATGTTGCCGGTCTTACGGAAGGAGCCGCCTAATACTCTAATACACATAAGCTCTTTTGCACCGCTGTTATCAGCTGCCTTGAGCCTGCTCTGAGGTTGTATCATAACTTCTCGTCCTCCTTAATTACTTCGCCTTTTCGACGATTTCAGCAACGCGCCAGTTCTTGTCTTTGCTGAGCTTTCTCGTTTCAACGATGCGTACGGTATCGCCGATGCCGCATTCGTTGTTTTCGTCGTGCGCTTTATAACGCTTACTCGTCGTGATGGTCTTCTTGTAAAGCGGGTGCTTGCTCTTATCGCTCACGAGAACGATAACCGTTTTATCCATCTTATCGGATACGACAAGCCCTACTCTTTCTTTTCTCAAATTTCTTTCCATGATCGTTGTCCTCCGATGTTACGCCTTGAGCTCTCTCGCACGGATTTCCGTGTTCACGCGAGCGATATCTCTCTTGCAGTTTCTGATGGAGACGGGGTTTTCAAGCTGACCGGCTTCCGCACGGAAACGAAGGTTGAAAAGTTCGCTCTTGAGTTCTGCGAGTTTCTTCGCGAGCTCTTCGCTCGTCATCTCTTTCACTTCTTTAGCTTTCATTATTGTTCACCGCCTTCAGTCGTTGCGGGAGCTTCTTCTTCTGCAACCACTTCTTTCTTAACAAACTTGCACTTTACGGGAAGCTTGTGCGACGCAAGACGCATAGCTTCTCTTGCTACTTCTTCGCTAACGCCCGACATTTCGAACATTACGCGACCGGGCTTAACAACTGCAACCCAGTATTCAACGGAACCTTTACCGGAACCCATGCGCGTTTCAGCGGGCTTCTTCGTGATAGGCTTGTGG
>JBGVQH010000055.1:0-3344 GCA_045127475.1 Candidatus Scatosoma sp. | reverse complement strand
AAATCGGAAAAAATCATAGCGGCTGTTTTAACGATGGTGGTCGGCGTTTTGCTGATAGCGCTAAAAGGGAAATTTATCGGCGTTGTTGCCACCGTTGCAGGGGTTTCGTTAATCGTGCTGGGGGTCGTGGATATTTTTGCCGGCGTTATACCGCCCGCTGTTATCAAAATAATTGTTGGATTGCTGATTATCGTATGTGGCTTTGCCGTTGTGCGTGCGGTTGTATACGTGATTAGCGCGGCATTGTTAATCTTTGGTGTTCTACTATTGTATGATAAATTGAAAAATGGTGTGCGTTGCGATGAAACGCCACAAAAAATATGCGAAATTGCCATGCCATCCGTCTGTAGTTTGATTGGGGTTTTGCTTTTATTCCATAATCTAAAGCTGATGAATATAATCTTTGCGTTTTGCGGTATTTTAGCTTTAATCGAAGGTGGCTTGATTTTGTTTAGCGCCTTTGGGGAAGATTAATTAACCGAGGTAGGACAGTTTGTAATATTTTATGATGCTCTGTGTTTAGACACAGGGCTTTTTTTCTTGTGGAAAAAGGCTAAAAGATAAAAATTTATCGATTTAGCGATTAAAAAATAGCAAAGTAGGGGATTATGCGTTTGTGATTATGAAAGAATTATGATATAATAGAATCGTATGATTGCGTACTATTACGCGTGGCAACGAAAAAATAATTCTATGGAGAATATAACAATGAAAAACAAAGTTACAATTATCGGTGCAGGTTCCGTTGGGGCAACGGTAGCATACACGTTGGTAGCAACGGGTTCGGTAGCAGAAATCGTCATGATTGACGTAAACGAAGCAAAGGCGCAGGGTGAAGCGCTGGATATTCGTCAATCTACTCCGTATTTAAATCCCGTAAAAATCTATTGCGGTACGTACGAAGATGCGGCGGATTCCGATATCGTTATCGTTACTTCGGGGGTAGGCAGAAAGCCTGGTCAGTCCCGTATTGACCTTACGCAGACGAACGTCAATATTTTGAAGAGTATTGCTCCGCAGATTGTAAAATACGCGCCCAACGCATTGTATTTGTTTGTTGCAAACCCCGTAGACATTCTCACCTACGTATTCTGCAAAATTACGGGTGTGCCCAAGAATCGCGTTATCGGCACAGGTACGACGCTTGATAGCATTCGTTTGAGAACCCGCCTTTCCGAATTGTATTCGGTAAACCAGAAACAGGTACACGCATACGTTTTAGGTGAACACGGCGATTCTTCTTTCGTGGCTTGGTCGGCTGCTGATATTTCGGGCGTTCCTCTGGACGAATACGAAAATGCATTGACGGATAAGGGCACGTTGAACGTTCTTCCGTACACGCATGAGGAAGTGGAAGAATACGTTAAAAAATCGGGTGGGCAGATTATTGCCGGCAAGGGTGCAACTTTCTACGGTATCGCGGCAAGTGTAACGCAGATTGTGAACAGCATCTATTCCAGCGCATATACGATTTTGCCTGTGTCGACGGTTTTAGACGGTGAATACGGCATTTCCGACGTAGCACTTTCCACCCTTTGTGCAATCGGTAAAGACGGCGTTGTAACGACGCTCACACCGAAACTTTCGGATGAAGAAATAGAAAAGATGAAACACAGCGCGGAAGTGCTTAAAGGCGTTCTTGCACAGATTGAAATCTAAATAAAATAACGGAGAGGAAATTATGGAATATCGTATCGAAAAAGACACGATGGGTGAAATGCAAGTCCCGGCGGACAGATACTGGGCGGCGCAAACGCAGAGAAGTTATCAAAACTTCCGTATCGGCAACGAAATTATGCCTCGCGAAATCACCCATGCATTCGGCATTTTGAAAAAAGCGGCGGCGCTTGCCAACAACAAGCTCGGCAAGCTTGCAGACGAAAAGAAAGACGCAATTTGCGCGGCTTGCGACGAAGTGATTTCTGGTGAGTTGAACGGACATTTCCCGCTCGTCGTATGGCAGACGGGTAGTGGCACGCAGTCGAAAATGAATGCAAATGAAGTTATCGCAAATCGTGGTAATGAGATTGCAGGTCAAAAACTTCTCCACCCCAACGACGATATCAATAAGAGCCAAAGCTCCAACGATACGTTCCCGACGGCTATGCATATTGCGGCGGTTGTAGCGATTGAAGACAAGCTTTTCCCTGCAATGGATAAGCTGATTGAAACTCTCAAACGCTTGGAGAAAGAAAACGAGGGGATTGTCAAGAGCGGCAGAACGCATTTACAAGACGCAGTTCCCATCGCATTTTCGCAGGAAATCAGTGGTTGGACGAATATGATTGAAAAGGCAAAGGCACAGCTTACGCTTGCGTTGCCCGGACTTAAAGAGCTTGCTCTCGGTGGCACGGCTGTCGGTACGGGCTTGAACGCGCCCAAGGGCTTTGCAGAAGAAGTAGCGGCGCAGGTATCCGTTCTTACGGGCAAAGCGTTTGTAACGGCGGAAAACAAATACCATGCATTGACGTCAAAGGACGAGCTGGTGTTTGCGCACGGGGCACTCAAAGCGTTGGCGTGTAACCTGATGAAGATTGCCAACGACGTACGCTGGCTGGCAAGCGGTCCTAGAGATGGTCTTGGGGAAATCTTTATTCCCGAAAACGAGCCTGGTTCTTCGATTATGCCCGGTAAAGTCAACCCCACGCAATGCGAATCAATGACTATGGTTGCCGTACAGGTTATGGCAAACGACGTAGCAGTCGGTATGGGCGCATCTCAGGGTAATTTTGAACTCAACGTATTTATGCCTGTGATTATCTACAATTTCTTGCAGTCGGTACGCTTGCTTGCAGACGGTATCACTTCGTTTGAAAGCAACTGCGTAACGGGTATCAAGGCGAATAAGGACAAGATGCACCACAATTTGTACAATTCGTTGATGTTGGTAACCGCACTCAATCCGTATATCGGCTATGAAAACGCGGCAAAGACGGCAAAGAAAGCGTACAAGGAAAACATTTCTTTGAAAGAGGCGTGTGTCGCGCTCGGGTTCTTGACGGCGGAAAAATTTGATGAAGTATTCCGTCCTGAAGAAATGGCATATCCCCAGAAATAATTTCAAAAGTAAAAATAACTCAAAAGGTAGCGTATTTGATATGAAGATTAGTTATTATCCCGGTTGTACGCTCAGAACCAAAGCAAAGGAGCTGGACGATACCGCTCGTCTTTGCGCAAAGGCTTTGGGCGTGGAAATGGAGGAAGTGGAAAATTGGCAATGTTGCGGTGCTGTGTACAAAATGGGCACAGACGAAATCGCAACCAAATTGTCGGCGGTGCGTGCGCTCGATTATGCAAAGCACCACGGCGGGAAATTGCTGACCCTTTGCTCGGCTTGCCACAAC
>JBGVQH010000054.1:0-5140 GCA_045127475.1 Candidatus Scatosoma sp. | reverse complement strand
TGAATCTCGCAATTGCTATCTGTTAGCACATAGTCGCTTGTCACAGGACACATGAGCCCGTCTTTTGACGGACACACAGCAACCGCATCTTCCTCATTATCTTCCTTTAGATTCTCTGCAAGTGTTTCAACTCCAGAACAATAGTTTGCACCGTCAACGGTTGTTGCGTAAGCTGAATATTTTAATTTTCCTATTGACATTTTTTATTTTTTCCTTTATAATGTTTTCATCATATTCTTGGAGGTTTTTACATTTATGTTTGAAGTGTTAGGTTTTATTGCAACTTGTGGGTGTGGGATTTCTTGCGTCTTTGGTTTTTTTGCAATGTCATCCTCAACTACTATTGGGCTTGTGGCTTTACTTGTAGGCGTACAAGGTTTCTTAAGCGCACTTCTTTGCTATAAATTAGGGGCAATGGAGAACCGGTTAAATAAACTCTCTCAATCGATGGGTGAGGATTCAACGGTTAATTCAAAAACAGATAAACAAGAAGATATTAAAGACATTAAAGAAACTATTACCACTTTGAAAAATGAAATTGATAAACTTAAAAATACATCCTTTCCCAAAGACGAATAATTTTAAATATGCAAAAGGACGAGTAAATACTCGTCCTTTTTTTACATCTCATATTCCGCAGTAGTGTCGTTTACTTTATCAAACGTAATTACGTTGTATGCCGTCTCGTCGTCGTTGATAATCAGGCGTGGTATGCAGTCCACCACGTTGCCTACATCACACAGCACTTCCCACGCCTGGGTTTGCCCGTCCCAATGAAACTCGGGCGAAATACGGGTAAACAGCTCTTCTAGTTCATCGTCAAGCAACAACTCAAACGGACTGTTTTCTGCAGTTGACTGCAAATGGAAGGTGCGTAAAAAGGATAACAGCACTTGTTTCAACGTTTTCTTTTTGTCTTCTTCTAAAGGCTGCGTTACTTTTCTACCGTCAATCATAATGCCCATCAACAGCCGCGTCGGCTCTGCCAATTCCAACGTGTGGATGTAATATCCTGCCCCGCGTTTGCTTACGGTATCTATTCCGATAAAATACGACGTCTTGTCCGTTTCTCCGTCGCTACGCACAATTTTGGCCATACAAAAATCATCAAACGGCGTTATGCTATCCGTAATCGTCTGCACTTCGCCTGAGTCAAACTGTTCGTCCAAACGTTCATCCGACGCGCACGAATTATAAACGGAATATTTCACCCACTTGTTATTTTCTCTTATATAAAGTTTTGTCGTCATCTTCTACCTACCGAATACCCAATTCTTTTTGCGTATTGTTCCGCTTGATAATTCGCGATTTCGCGCTCGCGCTTTTGTTTTCTTATTTCAAACACTGAAGATGTAATATCCGAAATCAGCATTGCCGCCGCCGCTTCATAGTGCCCTGTGCCTAACGCAATGCCATACGCTGCAATCTTAGAAACAGCCGCCATTCCGTCTTCAACACGCTGTTGCTTGTTATAATCGCCCGTCGTTAAACCAATCTGCGAAACGTACGAATTTACCGCCTGCGTCGCTGCACCTTTTGCCAAGGAATATCCCACCGCAAGTTTCTTTTGAATGCCTTTACCGCCTTTTACGGGATTTGCGCTGTTGTTCCCTTCCTGTTTCGGATTCGCCGGGGACGGAGTTTCGTTCCCCACGGTATCGCCCGTTTCCCCGCCCGCGCTTTCAGGCATTTGAATAACAATCGTCATTAGTCCTTGCGTAGGTACACCTGCCATCGCTTACACCCCCGTTTTTGTTATTGTTGCGTCAGCAATCTGCTGTACAGTCAGCTTGTACTGCACGTACACACCCAATCCTAACGTTACGTCAACGCTGAGCAATTTAAACGGTACTTCAATCGTAAACGTCGGATATTCCGCCTTGTAGATATACTCTTTGTTTAAGTCAAAATTGATACCCTCTGCAATTTGCAAAAAAGTATCTTCAATGGCTTTGCCCGTATACAAAAACTCAAGCGACTTCGAACTTGCTCGCGTAAAGCCGTACGTTTCCGCGAGTGTAACGTCTTCTGAAAGCTTTACGTTGGAATCCGCGCCGACCTGCGTCGCGGCGGCAGCCGACACCTTTAACAACCGCTCGCCATTTATCGAAATTTTAACGTCGTTCCCGACAAGCGCTTTACACTCTGCATTTTGCACAAGCGCACGCCCCGACACGACGATTTGTTGCATAATACCGCCGTCCAAACGCGGTGGCCCAGGCGGTTGCATTTCAAAAAACGTGTTGATGATATAGATTTTTCCGTTAGGCTGTACAACGTTAAACACTTGCCGCCCCAACAGCTTTTCTTCAATTTTAGCCAAAGCCTGATCGCGCACGACGCCGTATTTATCACACGGCAAATCAAACGTGAGCGTACAATTCAGGCTTTCAACGTCCAGCTCCTCGTTCGTATACCCAAACGGAACGCGTAAAACGTTCAACGACACCACATTCCGCCCTTGCGTATCGACAGGTGCTGCATTCGTAAACAGGTATACGAGATATTTATCCTTTCCAAGCAGTTCGTTAAAAACGAACGCCAATTCTTCCAAATTTATCATTGACTTACAATCCTCCCACCAAGCGACACACAGTAATTCAAAAACTCATTGACGGTATTTTGAATAAACTGCGGTTTGCTCGATCTTATATTCGCGTACCCGATATAGCCTACCTTGTTGTAATCGAATACAACGCCGTTTTTGACAGCGTAGATACCGTTATTTTTAAGGTTGCCAGGATACGGTGAATACATATTCGTTCCCTTTTTGCCAACCTCTCTTTTCCTCGGTCTGCCTTTCTTATCCGTTATGACGCGCACAGGCGCGTTTTTCTTTGCTATTTCCAATAATTTGGATGACAGCATAGTTGCGGTTATCTGCATAGTTTTTACTCCAAAATTAGCGTATAAACAACGCGTGGACGGTTGTGCTTACCTGCACCGTGCTTACGCCGAATAGACGGCGTTACGCTTGCGATGACGTATTGCCTACCATTCGCAATCACGTAATGCTGATACGCTTTATAGTCATATTTCGTTTCCGTTTGAATAGTGGCAAATTGAGAGGCGGAAGCAATGTTTCCGCCCTCAAATCCTGCCCCGTCTACGGTGTCACCTATCTGTTGCGCGTCAAACGTCAACAGATCTTTGTCCGTATTACAGTCGCGCAAAACGCACGACCAGTCTTTTTTGAGTTTTAACACTTAATATTCCTCCCCTGCGTAAAGCAACGGAACGGAACACGCTTTTAACGCGTCTACCGCTGCAATACAAATATTCTTGCTACGCAGTTCGTTTTTGCTTACGACAGCCTTTTGACCATCTGCGGATATTGTGATGCCGCTTGCCGTCCCAACGTTACCCTCGTCGTGCATATACGCCGCCTGCATGATCAACGCGCGTTTGATTGCGTTTTCCACCTTTTCACGATGTGCCGCAATAATTCGATCTTTAATATCTCTATCGCCCGTAGCATAAATACCGCCGTCGTATACAGCCGCGTAAACGTCGGATAAAAAGGCTTTTGCGCCGCTCACGCCATATTCTTTGGTAAGATCCAGCGCACGTTCGTTTTTCAATTCTTCCACCGTGATTTCCACGGGATAGCTGAATATAGACATGTTATACCTTCCTCCAACGCGTTACCCAACGGTGCAACAACGTTGTTACACGTTCGACAATCGGTTTTTCTGCACGATCGCCTTCACGAATCAGTCCCAACGCAATACACGCATCCTTGTTCCGCCGTTTGACGTAATATTCCTCACGCGCGATATCCGCCGCCCAAAGCACTTGCGCACGTTTAATTTCTAAAGGCGCTTTTTCAAAATTAACGGGAATCCCACGCGCTACGCGCGGAAACTTCAACGGCTGATAATACCACGCCTTGTCCCCGATGAAATTCAAATCTTCCAGCTTGTACAGCGCCGCCGATAAAAAGCCCGTTTTTTCTTCAAGAGAAAGCACTTCCCACGTTATCCGCATAGGATCGGACGCAGGAAGTACTTCCGCAAGAAATCGATTGCTATCTTCGGGCAGAACGTAAGTATCTACGTTTTCCGTCATAGCTTACCCCCGATTAAACACCTGCAACAGTTCCCCATACCGCCAATTCGGGCGCGATAACCTTCGTGCCGTAACGGAAGAACATTTCCATTGCATAGTCAACCGACATAGGAATCTTCTCAAAATCAAAGCCCTTTTCAATCGTAGGCTGCGCTACGGAGTCCATCGTGATAAGCTGATAATGACAGCCCTCAGGGAGGTTTACGGACGAGAACGTCGCAACGCCGTTAAGACCGGGGAACACTTCGTCCGCCGTCTTGCCGGCAAAGCAATAGCAATCGTTCAGTTCGTCTTTCACCAAACCGTAAAGCTGCGAATCGAGCACGAGGGACATAAAACGACGTTCCACACCACGGACAAATTTGTTTTCCGTGCCGTTCTTACCCGTCTTTTCCAACGCACCGATTACCGCCTCCAACTGCGGACGGAGCGGTTTCGTCAAATCAAGAGCAGGGAGCGCTTTGCCAGAAATATCTTTCAAAGCCGTCGCTGCCGTACCCTGCGATTTGACCGTAGAGAAAAACTCCAAGTCAAGATAATCGGACAACGACAACTCAAAGTTGATTTTTCTGTTGTTTACGAACTGCTGGAAAGCTTCATCCGTAAACGAACCGTCTGCGTCGAAGAAGTTGACTTCTTCCACAATTTCCTTGTTTTGATCGAGGTTTACCGGTACGGGAGGAGCAACAACCTTGTCGCCTTTGCCCGCAGCCCTTGCCGTACCGTAATCACGTACGGTCGCGTTTGCAAAACGCTTAAATTCATACGAACCCGCCTTTTTGGAAAGGTTTGCGTTTTTGGATTTCAAACGTGCGGAAACCGCCGTTTTCTGATAGTTTTCAAAGATACCTACAATTACGTTTCGCAGGAAAGCCTGCGTGTTTGCATCTGCCAAATAGATGCTGAGTGCCTGAGTGTTCGGCATAATTCTTTTCTCCTTTTACTTTTATTTTTTAATAGACGGCTTGTGATTTCTTTCCCGAACCGCCGCCTGCCTGCCCGGGAGGATTCTGCGGAACCCCCGCGTTCCCGGTTACAGCGAATAAATCCGCGTAATCGGCTTTTGCCTTTT
>JBGVQH010000053.1:0-2997 GCA_045127475.1 Candidatus Scatosoma sp. | reverse complement strand
CAGCACGACAGTAGCAGTCAACGACGCCGTGTACTATACGCTGAGCGATGAAATGCGCTACGAGGATTTGGTAACAATCACCCGCAACGAACAGGGAGATATCGTGGCGTTTGAGGCAAACCCCTTGAAAATTAACAAGATTGCGCGCGACACCGCGTCTATCTCGCAATCCAACCTAAAAAACCTCAGCTTAAACGGTATTCCCGTGCCCTTAGGTGCGCTGACGGGCATCGAGGCGTTTGCAGGTTTAGGGCCGAGTATCCATTTCCGCATCATTCCCGTCAGCAGCGTGTCCTGTGCCTTTTCGTCCGCGTTCGAGAGCGTAGGTATCAACCAAACCAAACACTCGATTTATCTTAACGTCATTGCGGACATCAGTATCGTTATGCCGTCCAAAACGAGAAATTTTGCGGTAACCACGCAAATTTTGGTGGGCGAATACGTCATTGTGGGCACAGTGCCCGACACCTATTTGCAATCGGATATTTTCGGAAATAAATCTGACCTATCCCCTTAGTTTTTCTTGCTTTTAGAGCGGAAAATCATTGCCATCAAAAAGGAAAAAATGACAGCGGCGGAGATTCCCGCGCTGGCGGAGGAAAGCGAACCCGTCAACGCGCCAATCAAGCCCTTTTGCGCGCCCTTAATCGCACCGCTAGCGAGCAAATATCCAAAGCCCGAAATAGGCACGGTAGCCCCTGCTCCCGCAAAATCAACGAGGTATTGATACACACCCAAGCCCTGCAAGATAACGCCAAAAAGCATGAACATAACCAAGATTTTTCCTGCGGTTAAATCGGTGTAATTGATAATGATTTGCGCAATCATACAAATACTGCCACCGACCGCAAACGCCTTTAAAAATTGCCACAAAACGTCCAAATACGGTTGAAACATAACAATCTCCTTTTGGGTTATTTTGCGGAAAATCACCTCTTTTTATACAAAAGAGCCGACGGATTAACCCCGTCGGCTCTTTACTTTTATTTCTATTTTATAAGTATCTTATTAAAACCCTTCAAATTCGTCGTAGAAACCGACCTTTTTCATACAATCAGAGTATCTCTCCCACGTCCAATTATCCCCGATATTGCACACGAAATGGTTGCAGCCACTTTCCTTGCCGTCCGTCCAACGAATCAGATAAAACCCGTCTTTTTCTTCGGGCAGCTCGGCAACCTTTACCAAACCGTTTGCCTCAATTTCAAAACTGCCGTTTGCAATCTTTTCACCCGTAACGACGTTTTCTACCGTGTATTCCACCGATTTTTTCTCTTGCGTATCGTTGCTGGCAATCAAGGGCAGAGCACCGTTTTTCGGCTCTGCGCACATCAAACACAAGGGCGCTTGCGAACGCTTGATATACCCGTACGCAATCTTTTTTACGCCGTACCAATCGACTACCGCGTCCGAAATCTGCGGCCAACCGTCCATGATATTCCACCACAAAAGCCCCGTTCTTCTGCCCTTGGTCGTGCGGAAATATTCGATAAAGAATTTCACCGCCTCACCTTGTGAAACCTGACTTTGGCGAGCGTACGTATCTATATCCGCACTCGCCGTACCAAACAACCGTTCTACTTGGCTAATCATCAAAGGCAAACGGTAAGCGTAGGGGTTCTCCTCCACGCACGTTTCCATGCCCGCGGCATGCACCAACCAATCTGGCTTGTCGCAAATATCATAAATAGAGTTTTTCGGCATTTGGTCTGCCGAGATATACTTTTCCAAGGATTTCGGGGACGGACAGCCGTGATAACCGATTTCCGAGGCAAAATGCGCCTCTGCCGTGCCGTAATATTCCCCTTTGAAATAATCGCGCGGTCCCCACAGATGGTCCTCTGCGGGCTTGCCGTACTTATATACGATTTCGTCGATATACGGAGAACTAGGTAAGTACGGACGGGTTGCATCGTGGTTGCGCAATTCGTGCAAAACCACGTCGCGCGTCAATACGTTTTGATTGGGATTGAGATAGGACGAGGGCTTACATTCGTCGCTGTGGTCCTGCCAGTAGTTCGAAACGAACGAATCACATTCGTTATCCCCTGCCCAAAGAGTAAGGGACGGGTGGTTTCTAAGCCCAATTACTACCTGCTTGACCTCTTCACGCACCAAATCGCAAATGCGCTGATCGTCGGGATAATGCCCGCAGGCAAGCGCAAAATCCTGCCAAACCATAATTCCGTGTTCGTCGCAATAATCGTAGAGCACGTCGCTGGGATACACGTTACCGCCCCAACAGCGAATCATATTACAGCCGATATCGTCCGCAAGCTGGATTGCACGCAGAGTATATTCGTCGTGGCGAGAGGGAAACGCATCGGTAGGCACCCAGTTCGTACCCAATACAAAAATACGCTGTCCGTTGACGATAAAACAAAAATCCCCGTTCTCGCCCGATTGCGAGGTGCGTCTGAGCCATACGTGGCGCAAGCCCGTGCGGTATTGCACGCGGTCTACCTCTACGCCCTTATAATACAAAACCATTTCGATATCGTATAAATTCGGCTCGCCATAATTTTTCGGCCACCACAAATAGGGATTTTCCAACGCTTGGTTAAAGCGGACGTTCGCCGTATACGGTACGTATTTTTTGCTAAACACGCTGTCCTTGCAACGAGCAGTCATTTCTAAAGTGAAATCGAACATATATTCCGCCGTCGTTTCAATACGCAAGGTCGTTTCTATACCTACGTCCTGCGCACCGTTAAACCATTTTACGTAGGTAAACGGATTGACGATACGCGATTGCGGCACGTATTCCACGGAAACGGGTTTCCAAAGCCCGCCCGATACGATACGGGGCATAATATCCCAGCCGAACATAGACATAGATTTGCGCATCTGCACGGCGTCGTGATTGTATTATAACCCGTAGCACATAGCAGGCAAATCAAATTGCCGTGCATAAATTTCCGCAGGCAAAATATGTACAAGCAACGTATGCACGCCGTCTTTTACCTATTTCAAGGTAAATCTTTGGGCGATTAACAT